>NZ_JBGLYS010000040.1:0-50104 GCF_047304155.1 Rhizobium sp. Rhizsp42
GGGCCCGCGCGCCAATGGGCGGGGGGGGCCCCCTGGCCCCGTCTATATTTCTCTCCCCGGGGGGGCTGGGGCGGTTTTTCTATTCCCGGCTTTCAAATCCCGGGGCGCCCCCCCGGGCGGGGGGGGCACGAGGGCAGCATGACCGTATATTCCGTCAGGCACATCACCCAATACAGCTACAAACGCCCGGTCACCTTCGGCCAGCATCGGGTGCTGTTTCGCCCGCGCGACAGCTTCGACCAGCGGCTGCTCGACGCGACGATGGTGGTCGAGCCGACGCCGGCGCGGGTGCGCTGGATACACGACGTGTTCGGCAATTGCATCGCGCTGGTCGATATAGAGGGCGCGTCCGATCATCTCCGCTTCGAGACCAATATCCGGCTGGATCATACGCCCGAGGTGCCCGTCGAGTTCGAGATGGACAGCGAGGCGCTGACCTATCCTTTTTCCTATGAAGAGGACGAGCTTCCCGATCTCAGCTGCACCATCGCCCGCTCCTACGACGATCCCGAGGGTGCGGTGGCGCTTTGGGCGCGGCAGTTCACTGGTGCGGGCGCTTCAGTGCAGACGGGGCACATCCTGATGACGCTCTGCTTCTCCATCCGCCAGAGCTTCGTTTATGCGCGCCGCGTCGAGAGGGGAACGCAAACGCCTGTCGAGACGCTGCAGCGGCGGCAGGGGACGTGCCGGGATTTCGCGCTGCTGATGATGGAAGCGGCTCGGTCTCTCGGTTTCGCCGCGCGTTTCGTCACCGGCTACATCTACGTACCTGATCGCGACGGATCGCGCACGCTCGGCGGCGGGTCGACGCATGCCTGGTGCCAGGTCTATTTGCCGGGCGCGGGCTGGGTGGAGTTCGACCCGACCAACGGCATTGTCGGCAATCAGGACCTTATCCGCGTCGGCGTCGCCCGCGATCCGCACCAGGCGATCCCGCTCTGGGGGAGCTATGACGGCACGAGCGACGACTTCGGCGACATGTTCGTGCAGGTCAACGTGACCACCGAAACATGATGCCGTTAACCGGCCGTCGAACGTGGAACCGATCGGTGCCGGTGACGTTCCCTGAAAGCGCGCCAATGCCGCCGCGCCGCTTTTTCGAGAAGGAACGATCATGAAGATCCACGCCGGTTTCACGATAGGGTATGAATGCGTGCAACCGACGCCGATGCTTCTCACCCTCAACATCCATCCCTCAAGACGGGTCGATCTTTTGACCGAGCAGGTGCTGGAGTTCGACCAGCCTATCGACGCCTGGGGCTACACCGACGATTTCGGCAATGCCTGCACCCGCATTGTGGCGCCGGCGGGGACCACCACCATCTCGACCAGCTTCGACATCTACGACAGCGGCCAGCCCGATGTCATACCCGTCGATGCCGTCCAGCATGAGATCAAGGATCTGCCCGACGACGTGCTCGTCTTCCTGCTCGGCAGCCGCTACTGCGACACGGACCGGCTCGCCGATTTCGCCTGGGAGACCTTCTCGGCCACCGCGCCCGGATGGACCCGCGTGCAGGCGATCACCGATTTCGTGCACGGGCATATCCGCTTCGACTACATGAACGCCGATCTCCTGCGCACCGCGCATGGCGGCTACACGGACAGAACCGGCGTGTGCCGGGATTTCGCGCATCTGGCGATTACGCTTTGCCGCTGCATGAACATTCCCGCGCGCTACTGCACCGGCTATCTCGGCGATATCGGGGTTCCCAGGGACCCGGCGCCTATGGATTTCAGCGCCTGGTTCGAGGTCTATCTCGGCGGCCACTGGCACACGGTGGATGCGCGCCACAACACGCCGCGCATCGGCCGTATCCTGATGGCGACGGGCCGCGACGCCACCGACGTCGCGATCTCCACGGCGTTCGGCCCGGCGCGGCTGGCGCAGTTCGAGGTCGTTACCGATGAGATTGCCAACGGCGAGATCGTCACCGGCGACACGGCGTCGCCGCCGCTCAATGCCGGCGTTTTGCCTAGCTCTGGGACTGACTCTGAGATTGCCCCTGGTCCGCGACCTTGACGATCACCTGCAGTTTTTCGCCCGGCGTGCCGATGCGCATGCCCGAGACGGGCGCGGCGTCCTTGTAGGAAAGGCCGCTGGCGATGCGGACATAGCGCTCATCCGGGCAGATCTTGTTGGCGGGATCGAAGCCGACCCAGCCGAGGCCCGGAATATGCGCTTCCGCCCAGGCATGGGTTGCCGCCTGCTCGATCTTTTCTTCCATCATCAGGTAACCCGAGACGTAGCGCGCGGGAACGCCGAGCGCATGGGCGGCGGCGACGAAGATGTGGGCGTGGTCCTGGCAGACGCCGGTCTTCTTTTCCAGCGCCTGTTCGGCCGTGGTTTCGACGTCGCTGGTGCCGGGCTGGTAGTTCACCGTCTCGTGGATGGCGCCCATCAGCGCATGCATGCGGCCAAGCTCGTTGTCGCCGCTGACGCCCTTGATGAGCTCCTTCACCAGCTTGCCGGGCTTGGTGCGCGGCGTGTCGCGCAGGAAAAGCCACAGCGGGCAGAAGCCTGTGTGCGGGCCGGTGACGCCGTTCAGATCCTCGGTCTCGACCTCGCCCTCGGCGACGATGCGCGTCACCTGCTGCTCGCCTTCCAGCGAGACCAAGTTGACGTGGTTGCCGAACTGGTCGTCGTACTCGACTTCAGGCTTGGCGCCCTCGACATGCAGCGACCAGTTCAGCACCTTCTGGCCGGGGCCCGATGGCGGGGTCAGCCGCAGGCGCTGCAGCGAGAAGGCGGAGGGTTCGTCGTAGCGGTATTCGGTGACGTGGCTAATCTTCAGTTTCATGTCGCGACCCGCCTATGCGTAGAACCGGTAACCGTCGGAAATTTCCTGTCCGAGCTGGTTGTTGCGTGAGACGAAATCCTCGAGGAATTCGTGCAGGCCCTGATCCATGATGTCCTTGATCGCCTGCTTCTTCAGCGATTGGCGGATGGCGTCGGCGGTGTCGTGCGCCTTCAGCCGCTCGCCGTAATCGGTGGCGAGGTGGCCGAGTTCGCTGGTGATCTTCTCGTAGCAATAGGCGAGCGACCGCGGCATCTGGCCGTTGAGGATCAGGAAGTCGGCGATGTTGGTGGCGCGGTATTCGCCATCATAGGCCCAGCTGTAGGAGCGGTGGGCGGAGACGGAGCGCAGGATCGATTCCCACTGGACGTTGTCGATCGAGGTGCCGACGGCGGAAACGGCCGGCAGCAGCACGTAATACTTCACGTCGAGGATGCGGCTGGTGTTGTCGGCGCGCTCGATGAAAGTGCCGATGCGGGCGAAGTTGTAGAGCTCGTTGCGCAGCATCGAGCCGTGCAGCGCGCCGCGGATCAGGCCGGCGCGGTGCTTGATGACGTCGATCGCCTGCGGCAGATCGGCCGGCTTCAGCCGCTTGGACAGGAGATCCTTGAGCTCGATCCAGAACTCGTTGGTCGCTTCCCAGGTCTCGCGGGTCAGCGCCGTGCGCACCATGCGGGCGTTGTTGCGGCCGAAATCGACGCAGGACATGACGCTCGACAGGTTGGTGCGGTCGCGCAGCAGGTAGTCGATCGCGTCGGGGCCGGTGAGCTTCGAATGGCCCTCGTCATAGGCTTCGCGGACGCCGGCGCTCTGCAGCACGCCGTCCCAGTTGTCGTCGCTGCCGCTGCTTCTGGTGAGCGACATGCGGATGCCGGCATCGATGAGGCGCGCGATATTCTCGGCGCGCTCGAAGTAACGGAACATCCAGTAGAGGCCGTTTGCGGTTCTTCCGAGCATCAGATCAATCCTCCAATACCCAGGTGTCTTTGGTGCCGCCGCCCTGGCTGGAATTGACCACCAGCGAGCCCTGCTTCAGCGCCACGCGGGTAAGGCCGCCGGGAATGATCTGCACCTTGTCGGAGACCAGCACGTAGGGGCGCAGGTCGACGTGGCGCGGCGCGATCCCCTTGTTGACGAGGATCGGCACCGTCGATAGCGAGAGCGTCGGCTGGGCGATGTAGTTGCTCGGCTTGGCGCGCAGCTTCTCGGCGAAATCGGCGCGTTCCTTCTTCGACGCGGTCGGGCCGACCAGCATGCCGTAGCCGCCGGAGCCGTGCACTTCCTTGACGACGAGTTCTTCCAGGTGCTCCAGCACGTATTTGAGGCTGGAGGCCTCCGAACAGCGCCAGGTCGGCACGTTTTCGAGAAGCGCCTTGCGGCCGGTGTAGAACTCGACGATCTCCGGCATGTAGGAATAGATCGCCTTGTCGTCGCAGATGCCGGTGCCCGGCGCGTTGGCGATGGTGATGTTGCCGGAGCGGTAGACGTCCATGATCCCGGGGATGCCGAGGGCGGAATCCGGGCGGAAGGTCAAGGGATCGAGGAAGTCGTCGTCGACGCGGCGGTAGAGCACGTCGATCGCCTCGTAGCCGCGCGTGGTGCGCATCTTCACCTTGCCGTCGATGACGCGCAGATCCGAACCCTCGACCAGCTCGACGCCCATGGTGTCGGCGAGGAACGAGTGCTCGTAGTAGGCGGAGTTGTAGATGCCGGGTGTCAGCACGGCGACGCGCGGCTTGCCCTTGCAGCCGGGAGGGGCGAGCGAGGCGAGCGACTGGCGCAGCAGATAGGGGTAATCCTCGACCGGGCGGACCTTGTTCTCGTGGAACAGCTCCGGGAACATGTGCATCATCGTCTCGCGGTTTTCCAGCATGTAGCTGACCCCCGAGGGCGTGCGGGCATTGTCTTCCAGAACGTAGAACTGGTCCTCGCCGGTGCGCACGATGTCGGTGCCGACGATGTGGGTATAGACGCCGCCGGGCGGGCGGAAGCCGATCATCTCGGGCAGGAAGGCATCGTTCTTCTCGATCAGCTCGCGCGGAATGCGGCCGGCGCGGATGATCTCCTGCTTGTGGTAGATGTCGTCGAGAAAGGCGTTGAGCGCGATGACGCGCTGCTCGATGCCCTGCGCGAGCTTGCGCCATTCGCGGCCGGAGATGACGCGGGGGATGATGTCGAAGGGGATGAGCTTTTCGGAACTGTCGGCGTGGCCATAGACGGCGAAGGTGATGCCGGTCTTGCGGAAGATGTTTTCCGCATCGCGGGATTTGGCGATCAGATGAGCGCGATCCTGATTATTGTACCACTCAAAGTATTTTTCATATGGCTGTCGAGGGCTTTCGTCCCCGGTGATCATTTCATCAAATGCCAAAGGTGTGGCTCCCCTTTTTTCTTCATTTGAGTACAACGGAGAAAGCAATGCAAGAACCATGCTCAGTTCAAACGGAAGATTCCTAAAATCGTAACGATCGGCCGAAAGAGCCGAAAAACTGAGCATTTTCGGGAAGCTAGCGCCGGAGCGGCAAAGAGCAATTGTATCTCGTCGCTTAAAACATGAGCATGTGATTATTTTCCACGCGTGGCGCGATTTATTTTCGGGCGATCGGGATGTGGAAGCGGTTTTCCGACGGCTTCAATGAAACTTACAATAAGCATCAACGCTTCGCCTTTGACTGCCGGCACCCGCAGCGGCTATCTCGGCCCATTTCCGTTTTCCAAGGCCGCCCATGTCGCTCGATCGCCTCGCACCCGCCATCTTCGTTCTTCTCTGGTCCACCGGCTGGGTGGTGGCGAAATACGCGGCCATTCATTCCGAGCCTTTCACCTTTCTTTCCGCGCGCTTCGCGCTGTCGGCGGTCGCGTTTCTGGCGCTCTGTCTCGTGCTCAGGGTGCAATGGCCGGATAGGGCGGTGATGTGGAAAGCGATCTATTCGGGCCTCTTCCTGCACGGCTTTTATCTCGGCGGCCTGTGGTGGGCGATCGCCAATGGCGTGCCGGCGGGCATCTCCGGCATCATCGCGGCGCTGCAGCCGCTGTTGACGGCGATGGCAGCACCGCTGCTGATCGGCGAAAGGCTGCAGCCGGTGCAGAAGGCCGGGCTCGCGCTCGGCTTCGTCGGCATCGCAATCGCCATCTCGCCGAAGCTCTTCGACCCCGCCAACGCCAATCTCGCCCATGCCCTCGTGCCGCTCGCCATCAACCTCCTGGCGATGGCCTCGGTCACCTATGGGACGCTCTATCAGAAGAAACATCTGCAGGCCGGAAATCTGCCTGCCATCGCGACGCTGCAGTATGTCGGCGCGCTCATCGTCAGCGTACCGTTGATGCTCAGCTTCGAGCACATGCATTTCGATGGCTCGGCAACGGCGGTCGCGGCCCTCGTGTGGTCGGTCTTCGGCCTGTCGATGGGTGGCGTCGGGCTGCTTCTCTATCTGATCCGGCGCGGACAGGTGTCGCGCGCGGCCTCGCTGATCTACCTGATGCCGCCGACCGTGGCGCTGGAGGCCTTCATCGCCTTCGGCGAACCGCTGACCCGGCCGTTCATCATCGGCACCATCGTGGTCGTCACCGGCGTCTATCTGACCAACCGGCAGGCGGCAGCGCCGCTGCGCGAGCAGGCGCAGTAAGCTCCGAGCAGGCACAACAGAAAACGGCGGGATCTCTCCCGCCGTTCGTTGTTCAATCGCGTCTAAGAATTACGCGCGTTCGCGGCGCTGGCCGCCATTGCCGCCGCGCGAGGGGCCGCCGCGGCGGTTGCCGCCGTTGCCTTCGCGACGTTCGCCGCCACCGTTGCCGGTGTGCTGCTGGCCACGATCTTCGCCAGCCTTGCGGGCCGGACGGCCCTGGCCGTTGCGGGGCGCATTGCGGGCGCCGCCGCCGGGCTGGTGGCGGTTGGCGTCGCCATGGGCGTGGTTGCCGTGCTGGGGACGCTGCTGCTTGCGGGCCTGGCCTGCGCCACGGAAATCCGAGGTCGAGGCGAGATCATTGTCCGGGCCTGCCGTGACCGGCGCGACTTCGCCGCGACGCTGGCCGCGGAAATCCTCATTGCGCTGGGGCTGGCGTTCCGGACGCGGACGACGCTCGCGGCGTTCCTCGTTGGCGCGCACTTCCTCGCCAGCTTCCGGGCGCGGACGGCGCTCGGGGCGGCCGGCGCGGGCGTTGCCACGGCCTTCACCACCACGACCTTCACCGCCGCGACCCTGGCCCTGGCCACGGTTGCCGCCATTGCCGCGCTTCGGCGCCGCGTTCATGTTGGCCGGCGCTTCGCCAGAGGCAACCGCGATCGAGATGTTCATCAGGCGCTCGATATCGCGCAGCAGACGGGTTTCATCCGGTGCGCAGAAAGCGATCGCGATACCATCGCGTCCGGCGCGCGCCGTACGGCCGATACGGTGGACGTAGGCGTCGGGCACTTCAGGCAGGTCGTAGTTGTAGACGTGGCTGACAGCCGGGATGTCGATGCCGCGGGCCGCGACGTCGGTCGCGATCAGCGTCTTGATATCGCCGTCCTTGAAGGCCTTCAGCGCGCGCTCGCGCTGACCCTGGCTCTTGTTGCCGTGGATCGAGGCGACGGAGTAGCCGACGTGCTCGAGATGCTTCATTAGCTTCTCGGCGCCGTGCTTGGTGCGCAGGAAGACGATGGCGCGGCCATCGGGGTTCTCGGAGAGCGACTTCTTCAAGAGGTCGGTCTTGTCGTTCTTGCCGTTGACGAAGTGAACATACTGCTCGACCTTGTCGGCGGCCTTGCCCGGAGGCGTCACTTCGACCTTGACCGGGTCGGTCAGGAAGTCGGCGGCCAGATCGGCGATCGCCTTCGGCATCGTGGCGGAGAAGAGCATCGTCTGGCGACGCTTCGGCACCATCTTGGAGATCTTGCGGAGATCATGCACGAAGCCGAGGTCGAGCATCTGGTCGGCTTCGTCGAGCACGAGGTAGCGCACGGCGGTCAGGCCGATGGCGCGACGGGCAACGAGATCGAGAAGACGGCCGGGGGTGGCGACCAGGATGTCGGTGCCCTTTTCAAGCTGCAGCTGCTGCTTGTTGATCGATACGCCGCCGACGACGACGTTGATGCGCAGATGCGACTTGCGCAGGAAGTTCTTCAGGTTCTGGGCGATCTGGTTCACCAGTTCGCGGGTCGGCGCCAGGATGAGCGTACGGGTGGTACGGTTGTCGGGGCGGCGTTCTTCCGGGATCAGCTTTTCGATCAGCGGCAGGCCGAATGCGGCCGTCTTGCCGGTGCCGGTCTGGGCGAGGCCGATCAGGTCGCGGCCTTCGAGAAGAAGCGGGATCGCCTTTTCCTGGATGGGGGTCGGCTTTTCGATGCCGAGCTGGAAAAGTGTGGCGACGATCGGCTTGGAGACACCAAGCGATTCAAAATTGGTCAAGTCATAACCTTTTTAGGGCGCGCCAAAACAAAATCGCCGGAACGCGGGGGTGCGGTCCGGTGTTACTCTGGCGTCAAGCACCCCGCGTGAAGTGGGAACTTGTCTTGTTGGAAAAAGCTTTCCAGCGCTTCTGCCGCGTCCCTTGGGATGCGGTCAATTCGAAATGCGCTTTTGTCCTTCTTCCTGCATCCTATTTGCTGGCAGGGGCACGCTCACGCGGCGGCCGGAAGGTGAAAGCTGGCCTGCATTTGGTCTAGTTCGGCCGGAAAGTCAAGGGGAGGGGCGCAAAAGGCCGAGCAGGACCACGGCGCGGGAGGCGTATCGCGCGCCGTGGTCGGGCAAACGGCTGACGTGTCAGTACGGGCAGACGCGAACGCGGTAGGCCTCGCCCCATCCGTTGCGCCGCCATTCGAGATGGCAGGTGCGATAGGGCTGGACATAATGCGTGCGGTAGACCGGATAGGCGCGGTAGGGCCGGTATGCCCTGTAGGGATATCCGTAGCGATAGCCATAGGCATAAGGATAGCCGTAACCGTCGGGATAGCCATATGTGTAGGGGTAGGGGCGCAGCGCCTGCGACAGCAGCACGCCGCCGACGAAGCCGGCCGCGGCGCCGCCCCAGGCGTAATGTTCATGCGCCATCGCCGGCGAGGCCGGTGTCAGCGTCGCCGCCGTGAGTGTGAGCAGGATAGAGCCGGTTGCCATGCTTTTATGAAGTACGGACATGTTCGCCTCCTATAGCGGAAGAGTTGTTCTTGGGCGTCGGCAGCAGAAGGTTGTGGCCGCCTAAGAAATGGCTGCGATTTTAGCACGATTTTCGAGGTTTTGCTTGGCGATGACGGGAGCATCAGCCGCTGCAACCACGCATGCTCTTCTTCTACTCTTCTCAATTTGCAGCGTTATTTTTATCCGGCCGGGTCATGGTTAATTCGTTGTTAAACGCCTCTCGACTATGGTCGATGACGTAGCAATTTGCCTAGTATTTTCATGGTGGAGCAGGTGTTTTTGGGACCGAACGGGGACATTCTCGAACTGGCATGCCGCCGGATCGCGGATCTGGACAACCCTGCCTATGTCAAGAACAGCGAGCTGCGCTATGTCGCGGTCAACCAGGCCTATGCGGATTTCTTCGGCAAGGAGATTTCCGATTTCATCGGCCGCCGCAGCCGCGAGCTGTTCGATCGCCCCGATGAGCAGGACCGCGAGGACAAGGAGCGCCGCGCGCTGGTGTTCGGCAGCGAGGAAAGCGCGCTCTGCTTCGACGCGACAGGCGATCTCCATGACCGCGTTCGGATCGAGAGCTTCGCGCTGTCGGACGAACGGATCTATGTGCTCGGCATGTTCGAGGAAGCGCGCAAGGCGGCGCGGCCGAAATGGCCGGCGACGCGAGCGCTCAGTGAAATCAACACGGATATCGACTTCCTGCGCGATGTGATCGAAGCGCTTCCGGTTGCCGCTTTCGTGCGCGACGAGGATCACCGCCTAGTCTACGCCAACGCATCTTACGAACAGTTGACGGGACTGCCGCGGGCCGAGGCGCTGGGCAAGACCGAGCGCGAGATGTTCGGCAAGGCGGCCGGCGACATGGTGAGCCGCGGCCATGTGCAGGCGCTGGCCAAGGGCGAGGCGCGCGATATCGAGAGCCTGGTTCCCGGCGCCAAGGGCGGGGTCTATCCGATCCTGGCGCAGATCAACCGGATCAGTGGCGACGAC
Source organism: Rhizobium sp. Rhizsp42 (assembly GCF_047304155.1). Classification (NCBI taxonomy): domain Bacteria; kingdom Pseudomonadati; phylum Pseudomonadota; class Alphaproteobacteria; order Hyphomicrobiales; family Rhizobiaceae; genus Rhizobium; species Rhizobium sp. Rhizsp42. Next base: position 9,899 of record NZ_JBGLYS010000040.1, read on the forward strand.
GGCCGGCATTATACGGTCGGCTCCTTCTCGGATGTCTCGCTGCTGAAGGAGCGAGAGAGCGCGCTCATCGCCGCGCAGGCGCATACCGAAATTCTTCATCGCGACATGGCGCGCGTGCTGAACTCGCTGCCGGTCGGCGTTCTGATCCTCGAGAGCGATCTGACGATCCGCTATGGCAACCACGCCTTCTACACGATCTCGGAGCTGCCCGAGGGCCTCTTTGACGGCAAGGGCTTTGCCGAGCTTGTGGAGTACAATCACACGCTGGGGCGCTATCCGCCCGGTGTGACGGCCGAGGAGATACTGGCGCGGCGCACCGATCAGTTCCGCTCCGACCAGCCGGCGGCGGCCGAGATCAACTGGGGCGACAAGTTCCTGCTGGTCGACAGCCGCAAGATCTCGACGGACCGCATCCTGCTCACCTATGCCGACGTCTCGGCCGTGCGCCGGCACGAGCGCGAAATCCACGCTGCCCGCGAAGAGCTCGAAAACCTCGGCGAGCTGATGGGTGACGCGACGCATGCGATGTCGCAAGGGCTGCTTGTGCTGCAGGATGGCGAAATCCTGCTCAGCAACGATGCGCTGGCCGGGATGCTGGACCTTGGCTGCGAGCACGTCGCGGTCGGGCGCAACTGGCGCGAGATGCTGGCCTTCTGCGGCAAGCGCGGCGACTTCCCCGAAGATTCCGATCACCTGCTCAACGACATCGGTCAGGCGCTTGCCGACGGCCAGCCGGCGTCGCATCTGTTTCGCGTGCCCGATGGCCGCTGGGTGCAGATGGACGTCATGGTCAGCGCGCGCCGGCACTGGGTGGTGCTCTTTACCGACATTTCGGCGATGAAGATCCGCGAAGGCGATCTCGAAAGCCTGCTTGAACGCGCGGAAGTCGCCGACCGCGTAAAGTCGGAGTTCCTCGCCAATATGAGCCATGAAATCCGCACGCCGATGAATGGCGTTCTCGGCATGGCGGAACTGCTGTCGAAGACCAACCTTGATACGCGCCAGAAGACCTTCGTCGATATCATCACCAAATCCGGCAATGCGCTGATGACCATCATCAACGACATTCTCGACTTCTCGAAGATCGATTCCGGGCAGATGACCCTGCGGCGCGTGACCTTCGATCCGATCGAGGCCGTCGAGGACGTGGTGACGCTGTTGTCGTCGCTGGCGGCGGAAAAGAGCATCGAGCTTCTGGTGCGCGTCACGCCTGATATGCCTGCAGCCATCATCGGCGATGCCGGGCGTTTCCGGCAGATCGTTACCAATCTTGTCGGTAACGCCGTCAAGTTTACCGAGCGGGGCCATGTGCTGGTCGAGCTCGGCTATGTCGCGGGTGCTGCCGACGAGATCATGGCGACGCTGCGCATTGAGGATACCGGGATCGGCATGCCGAAGGACCGGCTGGACCAGATCTTCGGCAAGTTCTCGCAGATCGATTCCTCCTCGACGCGGCGTCATGAAGGCACCGGGCTTGGGCTGGCGATCACCGCCGGTCTCGTCGATCTCTTCGGCGGTTATATCGAGGTCGACAGCGCTGTCGGCGAAGGCTCGGTCTTCACTGTCACCCTGCCGTTTACAGTCGGCGCCAAGCGGGCCGAGCCGCGGCCGCTGCCGGTCAATGTGCGCGGCGCGCGCGTGCTTGTCATCGACGACAACGCCGTCAACCGCCAGATCCTGACCGAGCAGCTTACGCAATGGGGCTTCGATGGCGCGGCCGCCGAAGACGGCGTCGAGGGGCTCGCCATTCTAGAGGAAGCCTTCGCACTCGGCGTTTCGATCGATGCGCTTGTTCTCGACTACCAGATCCCCGGCATGAACGGCGCCGATATCGCCCGCCTGCTGCGCGCCGACGAACGCTTCGCCGACCTGCCGATCGTCTTCCTGACCTCGATGGATATCTCCGGCACCGAGAAGGAATTCGCGGCGCTGAACGGCCAGGCGCATCTGATGAAGCCGGCGCGGGCCAACGTGTTGCGCAATACCATCGTCGACGTCGTCCGGACCAACCGGATCAGGCTGGCGCCGACGCTGCGCCCCGTTATCGAGGCGCCGCCGCTCGAACCTGAATTGTTGCCGGAACCGCTCAGCGAAAGACTTCCGCCGTCCTTCATCGACGTGCTCGTCGCCGAGGACAACGAGGTCAACCAGATCGTCTTCACGCAGATCCTGCAGGCGACTGGTCTGAACTTCCTCGTCGTCAAGAATGGCGAGGAGGCTGTCGAGGCCTGGGAAGCCTATACGCCGCGCATCATCATGATGGATGTGTCGATGCCCGTGATGAACGGCCACGACGCGGCGCGGCGCATCCGCGAGCTCGAGCGCGGGCAGGGGCACCGCGTGCCGATCATCGGTGTCACGGCGCACGCGCTCGACGCCGACCGCGATCTCTGCCTCGATGCCGGCATGGACGACTACATGGCCAAGCCGATCAGCCCGGAACTGCTGGAAGAAAAGATCGCGCTCTGGCTCGGCAAGGAAGGCCGCGCGAGCGGGATTTCGCTGAGCTAGCCTAGCGCTGGCCCAGCTCTGGAGGGCTAACCCTCGGCGCGCTTGACGCCGCAGAGCATTTCGCGCTTGCCGGCGAAACCGGGACGGCGCTCGACCGCGAAGCCCGCCGCACCCAGATTGCGCCGCACGAAACCGGCGGCGGCGTAGGTCGCGAAGGTGCCGCCTGGGATCGTCTTTTCGCAGACGAGCGTCATCAGCTCCTGCGACCACATATCGGCATTGCGCGAGGGCGCGAAGCCATCCAGATACCAGGCATCGAAACCCGCTTCGGCGGCGGCCACGCCGTCGAGCGCCCGGCCGCAGACGACGCTGAGCGTGGTCTGCTCGTCGAGCTTCAAGGACACGGTGCCCTCGGGCATATCCGGCCAGGCCGAGACCAGCGCGATGCGCTCGGCGTCGATCTCCGGCCAGTGCGACAGCGCGCGGTCGATTTCGTCACGCCGCATCGGGTAGAGCTCGAAGGACATGAACTGCAGATGCTGGCCTTCGGCGCGCTTCAGCTTCCAGTTCCGGAAGGTCTCGGCGAAGTTCAGGCCGGTGCCGAAACCGAGCTCGCCGATCAGGAAGCTTTGCGCCCCAGTCCAGCGCTCGGGCAGGCCGTTTCCGGCGAGGAAGACATGGCCGCATTCGAGGCGGCCGTCGGTCTGGCAATAAAAATGGTCGCCAAAGGCCGGCGAATAGGGCATATCGCCGTCGCGCCATTCAAGCGGCCGGTTCGCCATCTCAGCCTGTGCCAAATTAATCTGATCGGGATCGATGTCTGTCATGTCAACAGCCGATAGTCCGGCCTTGCCCTCGGGTCAATCGTCCACTGATCTGTTGATCGTCGGCGGCGGCATCATGGGGCTTTGGGCGGCCGTTCACGCCGAGCGCATGGGGATCGACGCGGTACTGATCGATGCCGGCGTGCTTGGAGGCGGGGCGAGCGGCGGTCTGCTCGGCGCGCTGATGCCGCACATGCCGGACAAATGGAACCCGAAGAAGCAGTTTCAGTTCGATGCGCTGGTGGCGCTGGAGGCCGAGGTGGCGCGGCTGGAGGCCGAGACGGGCCTCTCAACGGGCTATCGCCGTTCTGGCCGCTTGATCCCGATGCCCAAGCCGCATCTGCGCGATATCGCGCTCGGACATTCCGCCGATGCCGACAGCCACTGGCATGCCGATGAGCGACGCTTCCATTGGAATGTGATCGATACGCCTGATGTATCCGGCTGGCCGGACGCTTCCGGTATGGAGGGCGGCTTCGTGCATGACACCTTGGCCGGCCGGGTGGCGCCACGATCGCTAACGGCTGTGCTCGCAGCCTTTCTCCGCCGTGCCAAACATGTGCGCATCATCGAGAATTCAGTCGTTCACGGCATAGATGCGGAGCGCGGGATCGCCGAGACCGATACCGGTGCGATTGCCTTCGGACATTGCATCGTCGCGGCCGGCTACCAGTCGTTCCCGCTTCTGGCGCGCGACACGGCAGGGCTGACACAGCCGCTCGGCCAGCCGGTGAAGGGCCAGTCGGCGCTTTTGAAGGCCGATATCGATGCTGGCTTCCCGACCATCTTTCGCGACGGGCTTTATGTGGTGGCGCATGAGGGCGGGCATGTCGCGATCGGCAGCACCAGCGAGAACCGCTTCGATGCACCCTTTTCGACCGACGGGCAGCTGGATGTGCTGGTCGAGAAGGCGCGGGTGCTGGTGCCCTTGCTGCGCGATGCGCCCGTTATTGAGCGCTGGGCGGGGCTGCGGCCAAAGGCGATCGACCGCGACCCGATGATCGGTCCGCATCCCGCGCATGAGAGATTGCTGGCGCTGACCGGTGGCTTCAAGGTCAGCTTCGGGCTCGCGCACCGGCTGGCCGAGGCGGTTGTGCACATGGCTGTTGGCAGCGCGATACCGTTTGCGGTGCCGGAGAGCTTTCAGCTGATCAATCATATTCACGTCGCTTCACGCTAAAGTGCCTCGCGATCGCTTGAATCTTCCCGTTTCGCTTACGCTTTTCCGTTTTACGCTGTCTTATTCCTGAAATCAGCAGCCACTTTCGCGAGATATTTTGCAATTCACGTTAAACGTGAATTAGCACTCGCTATCCTTCGTCAATCTGTCATGCAAATCGCCTATCTGCTTGCAAAACGGCGGCGCGCTGACGAGTCGCGCCTGGTGCCGACGGAGATAATTGCATGCGATACGCCATCTGCTTCACGCCCGCCGCGAATGACCCGCTTTCGCATGCGGCCGCCAATTGGCTCGGCCGAAACGTGTTTTCCGGCGAGATGGTCGAGCCCACGGCGATCCGCGGGCTCAGCATCCACGAGGTCGCCTTTCATACGGCGGTGCCGCGGCGCTACGGTTTTCACGGCGCGCTGAAGGCACCATTCCGGCTTGCGACCGACATGTCGGAGCCGCAACTCCTGCGGGAACTGATGCGCTTCTGCGGTACGCTGACGCCGTTTTCCATTCCGCGGCTCGAGGTCGCGCGCACCGGTAGTATCTTCAGCCTGGTGCCGTCGCTGCCCTGCGACAACGTCCAGTATCTGGCATCCTCGATCGTGCAGCAATTCGACCAGTTCCGCGCGCCGCTCAGCGATGCGGATATCGAGCGTAGCGATCCGGATGGGCTTTCAGCGGCGCAGTTCGCCAATCTGCATCGCTGGGGTTGCCCCTATGTGATGGACGAATTCCGCTTCCATATGCCTTTGACCGGTCCGGTCAGCCTGATCGACATGTCGCGCATCGAGCGTTCGCTGCGGAGCGTTTTCGAGCCGGTTCTCATCGATCCCGTGAAGATATCGAACGTGGCGCTGATGGTCGAAGAGGGCAATGGCGGGCCGTTCCGGGTGCATTCGCTGCATCCGATGGGCAAGGTCAGCGCGCGGCGCGAGCGGGTTCCCGTTCCCGCCTAAGCGGTTGTGCCATAAAGGCAAAACTCTGTTGCGCAGTTTCCGTCTCGACATTCGCTCTTGAGGTGTTACCGTTCGCCGACTTTCTGGAAGGTGATTTCATGGTATCCGAGACCTACCCGCGCAATCTCGTCGGCTATGGCCGCAACACCCCCGACCCGAAATGGCCCGGCGGCGCCAATATCGCCGTGCAGTTCGTCATCAATTACGAAGAGGGTGGCGAGAGCTGCATTCTGGATGGCGACGCGGCCTCGGAAAACCTGCTGTCGGAGATCGTCGGCGCGGCCGCCTGGCCCGGCCAGCGCAATCTCAACATGGAATCGATCTACGAATACGGCTCGCGGGCCGGTTTCTGGCGGCTGTGGCGGATGTTCACCGAGCTCAAGGTGCAGGCGACCGTCTACGGCGTGACGCAGGCCATGGCGCGCAACCCCGAGGCGGTGGCGGCGATGAAGGAAGCCGGCTGGGAAATCGCCAGCCACGGCTACCGCTGGTTGGAATACAAGGATTTCCAGGAGGAGCTGGAGCGCAAGCATATTCACGAAGCTGTGCGGCTGCACACCGAACTAACAGGCGAGCGGCCCTATGGGATGTACCAAGGCAAGCCATCCGACAACACGCTGCGGCTGGTGCAGGAGGAGGGTGGCTTCCTCTATTCGTCGGACAGCTATGCCGACGACCTGCCTTTCTGGGTGAAGGGGGTCGACGGCAGGCCGTTCCTGATCATCCCCTATACGCTCGAAACCAATGACATGCGCTTTGCGACGCCGCAGGGCTTCAATTCGGGCGACCAGTTCTTCACCTATCTCAAGGACGCGTTCGACACGCTCTATGAAGAAGGTGAGGCCGGCAGCCCGAAGATGATGTCGATCGGCCTGCATTGCCGGCTTGTCGGCCGCCCGGGCCGCGCGGCGGCGCTGAAGCGCTTCATGCAATATGTGCTCGACCACGAGAAGGTGTGGATGCCGCGCCGCATCGAGATCGCCGAGCATTGGCACAAGCACCACAAGCCGGAGGCCATCTGATGATCGCGCGCAACGAATTCATCTCCCGTTTCGGCGGCGTCTTCGAACACTCGCCCTTCATCGCCGAGCGGGCCTTCGACGACGGCTTCGTCGGCGAGACGCTTGATGTCGACCGCGTGCACACGGCGCTGGTGGCGATCTTCCGCGCCGCGAGCCCGGAGGAGCGCCTCGGCGTTCTGCGCGCCCACCCGGATCTCGCCGGCCGCCTGGCGATCGCCGGCGAGCTGACGGAGGACAGCAAAAAGGAACAGGCCGGCGCCGGCCTCGACCGGCTGAGCCCCGAGGAGCATCAGCGCTTCACCGAACTCAACCGCGCCTATGTCGAAAAATTCGGCTTTCCCTTCATCATCGCGGTGAAGGGTCTCGACAAACAGGCAATCCTTTCGGCGTTCGAAAAGCGCATCGACAACAGCCGCGACGCGGAATTCGAAACGGCGACGGCGCAGGTGGAGCGGATTGCGTTGCTGCGGCTTGAGGCGCTTCTGCCCTCGCGCTGAGCGACGCCGCTTTTCTCTTGTCCGTCCGCCGCTTATAGTCGTCGAGAGGGAGCGAGTGCGATGAGACCATCGGAAGTGCTGGAGCAAAACAGGCAGGCGATCCGCGAGGCGACGACGCGCTTCAACGCGACGAATCCGCGTGTGTTCGGTTCGGTGGCGCGGGGCGAGGATCGGGCGGATAGCGATCTGGATATTCTGGTGGACGCGTTGCCCGGCGCGACACTTCTTGATCTCGGCGGTTTGCTCGATGAACTGGAGCAGATGATGCTGGGTACGTCGATACACCTTATGATACCGGGCGACTTCCCCGAAGATGTCCGACGCCGCGTCCTCGAAGAGGCCAAACCGATATGAGTTCGACCATTATTCTTGCCGAGTGGTAACGTGAGAAGACGATGAAACCATCCGAGGTGCTGGAGCAAAACAGGCAGGCGATCCGCGAGGCGACCAAGCGCTTTAACGCGGCGAACCCGCGTGTCTTCGGCTCGGTGGCGCGCGGCGAGGATCGGGCGGATAGCGATCTCGATATTCTGGTCGATACGCTGCCGGGAACGTCTTTGTTCGATCTTGGCGGGCTGCTTGAGGAATTGAAGGATATTCTGGGAGTGAAGGTGGATCTGGTGACGCCGGGCGGCTTGCCTGAGAACATTCGCGAGCGTGTTCTTTCGGAAGCGACCTGCATATGAGCGCGGAGAGGCTGGTCGATTATATCGGCAGGATGCAGGCCGCCGCCGAACAGGCGCGGATGCTCACCGAAGACATGGATGAACAGGCTTTCCTGTCCGACGTGCGCACGCAGCTTGCGGTGACCATGTCGCTGGTGCTGCTCGGCGAGGCGGCATCGCGGATCGCCAGCAATCATCCGGAGTTTCCTCGTGAGCATGAGCAGATACCCTGGGCGCAGATCCGGGGCATGCGCAATCTCATGGTCCACGATTATTATCGCGCCGATTTGCCCGCGATCTGGACCACCGTGCGTCGTGACCTGCAGACGCTGATTTCCGAGCTCGAATCCCTACGCCACTGGCGCATACAAGGCGAATGACCGACGTGACAGACTTCCTCGATATCCAGCCGCTGACCAAAGCCGCCTTCGCGCCGTTCGGCGAGGTCATCGAAGCCGATCCTGATACGATGCGGTATATCAACAACGGCACCACAGAGCGGTTTCATGCGCTGGCGTCGGCCGACGTCGTGGGCGAGGGCGCTCGAGTGATCGTCAACCTGTTTCGCGGGCAGCCACGCGATTTTCCTTATGAAGTCGGGATGATGGAGCGGCATCCTTTCGGCAGCCAGAGTTTCTCGCCGATCTCCGGCCGGCCGTTTCTGGTCGTCGTGTCCGAGGACGAGGGCGGCAAGCCGGGGCGTCCGCAGGTGTTCCTGGCGCAAGGCGATCAGGGCGTGAATTATGGGCGCAATGTCTGGCACCATCCCTTGATGTCGCTTGGCGCCGTCAGCGATTTTCTGGTTGTCGATCGCGACGGGCCGGGCAACAATCTGGAAGAATATTTCTTCGATACTCCCTTTGTCATCAGCGAGCCCATTTCATGACCGGATTGACCACCCATGTCCTCGACACCGCCTCCGGCAAGCCGGCTGAGGGTTTGAAGATCGAGCTCTTCCATATCGAGGCCGAGGTTCGCAGGCATGTGAAGACCGTCGTCACCAATGCCGATGGCCGCGTTGATGGCGGGCCGATCCTTGTTGGCGAGAGTTTCAAGGCCGGGACCTACGAGCTTCTGTTTCATGCCGGCGATTATCTGCGCGGCACTGGTGCTGCCCTCCCGCATCCCGCCTTCCTCGACCTCGTGCCGATCCGTTTCGGCATCGCCGACGAGAGCGCGCATTATCACGTGCCGCTGTTGATCTCGCCCTATGGCTATTCGACTTACCGCGGGAGCTGAGCGATGCGTTTTGCCGCGATCGCCGATGTGCATGGCAACCATCTGGCGCTGGAAGCCGTGCTTGCCGATATCGAAGCGCTTGGGATTTCCGAGATCGTCAATCTCGGCGATTGTTTGAGCGGGCCGCTAGAGGCCGGCAAGGCGGCGGACAGGCTGATGTCGCTTAATGCGCCGACGGTACGCGGCAATCACGACCGCTACCTGATCGAAAGCCCCGCCGACGCCATGCCCTCCTGGGAGCAGCATGCCTTTGAACAGCTTTCGGCCGAGCATCTCGGCTGGCTGCGAAGCCTCCCGTTCAGCGCCGTCTATCGCGACGAGGTCTATCTCTGCCACGCAACGCCTCGGCATGACGAGACCTATTGGCTGGAATCCGTCTCGCCTGATGGGCATGTCTTCCTGAAGCCTCTCGAGGAGATCGAGGCGCTGGCCGAGGGGATCGAGCAGAAGCTGATCCTCTGCGGCCATAGCCATGTACCGCGCATGGTGCGGCTCAGCGACGGGCGCCTGATCGTCAACCCCGGCAGCGTCGGCTGCCCCGGCTACAGCGACGACACGCCCTATGAGCACAAGGTCGAAGCCGGGCATCCGCTGGCCTCCTACTGCGTCATCGAAAAGACCGCGTCCGGCTTCGCGCCGCAGTTCCGGACCGTTGCCTACGATCATATAGCGATGTCGCGGCTGGCGCGGGAGAACGGGCGGCCGGATTGGGCGGGTGCGCTGGCAACGGGGTGGGTGCGGTAAAGCTAAGCCGCCGCATTGCGCTCGATCTCGTGCTTCGCGGCCTTGGCGAGAAAGGCGGAGCGCGAGAGGCCGGCTGCGGCGGCGACCGCGTCGATGCGGGCCAGAACATCTTCCGGCAGCGTCACATTGATGCGCACGGCCCTGCTTGAGGCGGCTTTCAGAGAGACGAGGATAACGACGCCGTCCTTATTCTCTGGGTTGGCCATGACGGTTTCGAGCGAAGAGGGTTGTGGAAGCGTCTCGCCGTCCTCGATCAAGCCTTCGACGTGAAATGCCAGGGCTTCCTCGGCCATTTCGCGCGCCTCATCCAGCGTCGAGCCAGCCGTGATGGCGCCGGGAAAATCCGGAAAGGAGACGCCGTAGTCGCTTGCTGCATCCTTGTGGATCAGTCCGATATAATTGCGCATGATCACCTCAACTTCAGGCCCGACTGCCTCTCGATGCTGCGCAGCGTCCCGATCGGAGTGTCCCGTTTGGGATGCGGCACCGTCACGCGGCCTAGCTTGTCCGCGTGCTTGAACTGGGCATGACTAAAACTGGCGATTGCTGGCCTTTGCGGCCGACCTCGAACCAGCCGGCTTTCAGCAGCAGGGCAATGACGTCGGCGCTCTTCATCGGGCGAAATTATACACAATGATGTGTATAATTCAAACCGCGCCTACTGCCGCCCAACGATGATCGACGAGTTTACATCCTTGATGTCGCGCTTGCCGCAAAGGGCCATGGTCACGTCCATCTCCTTGCGCAGGATGCTGAGCGCCAGCGTAACGCCTTCCTTGCCCATGGCGCCGAGGCCGTAGAGGAAGGGGCGGCCGATGTAGGTGCCTTTGGCGCCGAGCGCCACGGCCTTCAACACGTCCTGGCCCGAGCGGATGCCGCCGTCGAGATGCACTTCGATCTTGTCGCCGACCGCGTCGACAATTCCCGGCAGCATGCTGATCGAGGAGGGGGCGCCGTCGAGCTGCCGGCCGCCGTGGTTGGAGACGATGATGGCGTCGGCGCCGGTGTCTGCTGCCGCCTTCGCATCCTCGACATCGCAGATGCCCTTGATGATCAGCGGGCCACCCCACTGTTCCTTGATCCAGGCGACATCGGCCCAGGAGAGCTGCGGGTCGAACTGCTCCGCCGTCCAGGAAGACAGCGAGGAGAGGTCGGAGACGTTCTTGGCGTGGCCGACGATGTTGCCGAAGGAGCGGCGCTTGGTCTGCAGCATGTCGAGGCACCAGAAGGGGCGCGTCGCCATCTGCCAGATGTGCTTGGGCGTGAACTTCGGCGGCGCGGAGAGGCCGTTGCGCAGGTCCTTGTGACGCTGGCCAAGGATCTGCAGGTCGGCGGTCAAGACCAGTGCCGAGCACTTGGCGGCCTTGGCGCGGTTGATCAGGTTCAGCACGAAGTCCTTGTCCTTCATGACATAAAGCTGGAACCAGAAGGGTTTGGTCGTCGCCGAGGCGACATCCTCGATCGAGCAGATGCTCATCGTCGACAGCGTGAAGGGAACGCCAGCCTCTTCGGCCGCCTGCGCCGCCAGCATCTCACCATCGGCGTGCTGCATGCCGGTCATGCCCGTCGGGGCGAGCGCCACCGGCATCGACACCTTCTGGCCCACCATCGTCGTCTCAAGCGTGCGGTTCGTCATGTCGACGAGCACGCGCTGACGCAGGCCGATCTTGGCGAAATCGCTCTCGTTGGCGCGGTAGGTCTGCTCCGTCCAGGCGCCGGAATCGGCGTAGTCGAAGAACATCTTGGGCACACGGCGCTGGGCAAGCGATTTCAGATCGGCAATGGTGAGAGGTTTGGTCATGGATAAGACTTTCACATCTGAATAATGCAACCGGCCATATCACATATAATTTACATCCGAAACGGTATCTTTCGTGCCGCTCTGAAGCTCCTCTATGGGATCAGCAACAGGCTGCCGCTGCTCAATCCTGCCTCCAGTTCGGTATGGGCCGCGGCGGCATCTGAAAGGGCGAATTCGCGGGTGGGAAGCGTGAGAATGCCGAGCCGGATCGCCTCGATCGCCGCCGTCGCCGCCTCCAGGTAGAAGGCCGGATCGGCGCTCGCCGCCATGATGCTTGGGTGCGACAACGACTTGTTCGGGCGCAGCGCCTCTATCGCCACCGGCGGTATCGGTCCTGCCGCCTGGCCGAAGCTCGCGGCCATGCCGAAGGGGCGGATGCACTGGATGGTCTTCGCCAGCATTTCGCCGCCGATACCATCATAGCCGACATCGACGCCGCGCCCTGATGTCAGCGCCATGACGTCTGCGACCAGATCGGCATCGCGGCCGATCACCAGATGGTCGGCGCCGTTCGCGGTCGCGAGTGCCGCTTTTTCCGCGCTGCTGACGGTGCCGATGACGGTGGCGCCGAGGTGCTTGGCCCAGCGCACCAGAAGCGTGCCGAGACCGCCGGCTGCGGCATGCACCAGGATGGTGCTTTCAGGCGTCACCGTGTGGATCCGGTGGAGCAGCATATAGGCCGTCATGCCCTTGAGCATCATGGCCGCGGCCTGCTTCGAGCCGACATCATCGGGCAGGCGGATGGCGCGGTGGGCCGGCAGCAGACGGGTCGAGGCATAGGCGCCGACGGGGGCGCCCATATAGACGACGCGGTCGCCCGGAGAGACCGTCGTTACCTCTGAGCCGACCGCCTCGACCACGCCAGCACCCTCGGCGCCGATGACGGCGGGGTAGGCGGGGAGCGGATAGAGGCCCTTGCGATGATAGATGTCGAGGAAGTTGACGCCGATGGCGTCGTGGCGGATGCGGATCTCGTTCGGCCTTGGCGCCTGCAGTTCTTGCGGGGTGATCTTCAGCTGCTCGATGCCGCCCGGGGTGGCGAGGGTGATTGCGATATCCATGTCCAGTCTCCTGTGTCGGTCTGGCGCTGAAGATGGGGGATGGTTGCGTGATTGAAAATTCCCTATGATCTCACGTCACTTGGGAAAAAATGATCAATGCTGGATTGGGAAGATCTGCGCCATCTGCTGGCGCTGTCGCAACTTGGAACCTTGTCGGGTGCCGCGCGGGCGCTTGGGGTTGAGCATGCGACGGTATCACGGCGGGTGGCGCATCTGGAGCGCGAGATCGGCGCCAAGCTGGTTGACCGGCGCGGGCGACGCATTCTGCTAACGGCGGAGGGGGTGCGTGTCGCCGCGATCGCCGAGCGCATGAGCGCCGATGCCGTGACCATCGCGCGCGGCGGCATCGGCGCCGATCAGACGCACATCGGCGAGGTCCGCATCAGCGCGCCGCCGGCCTATGCGGGCGCGGTTCTGGCGCCGCCGCTGGTGCGGCTGAGAGCGCGCCATCCAGGCATTCGCGTCACGCTCATCGGCGAAACGCGCTATGCCTCGCTCGGGCGGCGGGAGGCCGATATCGCCGTGCGGCTTAATCGGCCTGAGAGTGGCGATCTGACCGTCTCGAAGATCGGCGAGGTGGGTTTCCATGCCTACGCGGCATCAGGCTATGCTGAGACGGTCGACGAGCGCGACTGGACTTTCATCGGCTATGACGAGGGGATGGCGTCGTCGCCGCAGGAGGAGCGGCTGGCGGAGATCGCCGCCGGTCGGCCGATCGCGATCCGGGCCTCGACGCTGGAGTTTCAGGTGGCGGCGGTCAGGGCCGGCGGCGGCGTGGCGCTGCTGCCCGATTTCATCGCGGAGGGCCAAGGGCTAGCGCGGCTTGATCTTGATGGCGCCGATATCACGCGGGATCTGTGGCTTGTCGTCCATAGCGACATCAAGGATGTGCCGCTGGTGCGGGCGGTGATGGATGCGCTGCGCGAGCGTTAACGGTGATCGTTGGCTGGCGAAATGCGGATTTCCTGTTCGGCGGATGTCGGAATAGCTCGGCCCGATCCGTCCTTGGGGAGAACACAAGAGGAGGAAGCGATGCGAGAGTTGATCCTGGCCATGGCGATGACGCTCGATGGTTTTGTCAGCGGCCCCGAGGGTGAGACCGAGTGGATTTTCACCGGCGACGAGGAAGCGATCGCCTGGAAGGTCGAGAACGCCTGGAACGCCAGCCTGCACATCATGGGCAGCCGTACCTTCGAGGGGATGGCGCGCTTCTGGCCGACATCGACCAACGTCTTCGCACCCGCGATGAACCAGATCCCCAAGGCGGTGTTTTCGAAGAAGGGCGCCGCGATCCTGCCGAAAGCGATCGACGCGGCGCCATCAGGCGAGCCGCGGCCCGGCGCCGATAGCTGGAGCAAGGCCTATGTGGCGAGCGGCGATCTCGCCGAGGAAATCGCCAGGCTGAAGGCCGAAGACGGCAAGCCGATCATCGCCCATGGAGGCGCTACCTTCGCGCGCAGCCTCATCGCCCATGATCTGGTCGATCAATATATGCTGATGGTCTATCCGCTGGCGCTCGGTCGCGGCCAGCCGATCTTTTCCGATCTGGCGCAGCCGAGGCAGTTGCAACTGGTCAGCACGCGCGTGTTTCCCAAGGGCGCCATCGCGCAGGTCTATCGGCGGGCCTAAAGCGCCCCCTTCGCCGCCACACCCGCGACATAGGTCTCGGCGATGGCGCGGTCGTCGCCCATGGTCTGCAGCAGGAAGAGTTCTTCCGGCAGCGTCTTCACCACTTCCATCTTCAGCGCCATGGCTGGTGTCGCGCTAGCATCAAGCACCACCACGTCGGCATCGGTGCCCTTGTCGAGCGTGCCGATGCGGTCGACCAGCGACAGCGATTGCGCGTTGCCAAGCGTCATCAGGTAGTAGCTTTCCAGCGGGTTCAGGCGCTCGCCGAGCAGCTGCTGGATCTTGTAGGCCTCGTCCATGGTGCGCAGCATGGAATAGCTTGAGCCGCCGCCGATATCGGTAGCGACCCCGATCCTCACCGGCTTGTCGCGGCGCATCAGCGCCTTCATCGGGAACAGGCCGGAGCCGAGGAAGAGGTTGGAGGTCGGGCAGTGGACGGCGATGGCGCCGGCCTCGCTCATCGCGTCCGCCTCGCGCTCCGACAGGTGGATGCAGTGGCCGAAGAGCGTCTTGTCGCCGAGCAGGCCGTAGCGGGCGTAGATGTCGGTGTAGTCGATCGCCTCAGGATAGAGCTCGCAGGTGAACTTGATCTCGTCGTGGTTCTCGGAGAGGTGCGTCTGAATGTGCAGGTCGGGGAATTCGCGGGCGAGCGCCTGCGTCGCTTCCATCTGGGCGGGCGTCGAGGTGATGGCGAAGCGCGGGGTGATGGCGACGTGGTTGCGGCCCTTGCCGTGCCATTCCGCGATGATCTCTCGGGTTTCATCATAGCCCATCTGGGGCGTGTCGAGCAGGCCCTGCGGGGCGTTGCGGTCCATCATCACCTTGCCGCCGACCATGCGCATGTTGCGCTTCATGGCTTCGGCGAAGAAGGCGTCAACGGAGGTCTTGTGGACGGAGCAGTAGGCGACCGCCGTCGTCGTGCCGTGGCGGATCAGCTCGTCGTAGAAATGCGTGGCGATACGCTGAGCATGCGCGCTTTCGACGAAGCGGCATTCCTCGGGAAAGGTGTAGGTGTTCAGCCACTCCAAAAGATTGGCGGCGTAGGAGGCGATCACCTGCATCTGCGGGAAGTGCAGGTGCATGTCGATGAACCCGGGCATGATCAAATGCGGGCGGTGGTCGATCTCCTGTGCATCGGCCGCGGCCTTCGCCTTGACCTCGGCATAGGGGCCGCTTTCGACGATGACGCCATTATCAATCAACAGGCCGCCATCGGTCTCGTAGCGATAGCTTTCGCTGTCAGTCAGGCTCTGGGGTGCCCTGACGAAGGAGAGCAGGCGGCCGCGGAGAAGGGTTTGGGTCATGGGCGTTCGCCTTTATCGATTGCGTGTCGTCGTCGGAACAGGGCTCAGGGCGCCGGCTTGGCGGGGAGGGCCGCGACCGATGCGGCGCAGCCGTATAATGTCCTGCCCTGAAATACCAGCTTTGCGGCGAGATCGTAACGCTTCGCGGATGCGCCGTCGACGCAGGTCTCTTTGGTGACTGTCAGCGTGTAGTGCTGCGGCGGGTGAGTGATGGTCCATGTGGCGCTGTCTTCAGTCATCGCCATCGGGCCGGGGTTTACGGTGATGACGTCGTTCTTGCCTGCGCGGCTGAAGGTGATCTGACCCTCGCGGATGCTGAGCGCCCAGTAGGGGCCGGTACCCAGCACGTTGACCTCGCCCCATATTTCCTTGGGGGCCGTAATGTCAGCAGGCACGGTTCCCGTCGTCTTCACGTCTTCCTGTTTGGCAATGGCCTCCTCGGCCCGCGCTTCCGTCCATGCCAGCCCCGAGAGGGCGATAAGATTGGCCAGAAGCAGGGGGCGGAGGCCTTTGATCATTCGCGTTTGCCCTCGACCGCGCTTTCGAACCAGGCGACGAGCAGCTTGCGCTCATCCGGCGTGATGTCGGTGATGTTGCCCGGCGGCATGGCGTGGCTGCGGCCGGCCTGGATGTAGATCTCGCGGGCGTGCGCGGCTATCTCGGCGTCGTTTTCGAGGATCACGTTTTTCGGCGGCCGCGCCAGGCCTTCATAGACCGGCTCGGCGGCATGGCACATGGAACAGCGGGTGCCAACAAGCTGCTTGACGGCGGGGAAGTGCGGATCGCCGGCGAACTTCTGGAAGGCCGGGGCGACCGTCTCGGCGGCCGCGTCCTTCTCGCCGGTCAGCACCTTGGGCACAGTGGACAGCCACATGATCAGGATGAACAGGATCACTGTCGCCAGCCACGTCCAGGTCGGGCGGCCCTTGCGCGCATGCGTGGTGTTGAACCAGTGGCGGATGGTGACGCCCATCAGGAAGACCAGGGCCGCGATCACCCAGTTATAGGCCGTGCCAAAGGCCAGCGGATAGTGGTTCGACAGCATGAAGAAGATGACGGGGAGTGTCAGATAGTTGTTGTGCAGCGAGCGCTGCTTGGCGATAGCCCCATATTTCGCATCCGGCGTGCGGCCGGCGATGAGATCGGCGACGACGATCTTCTGGTTGGGGATGATGATCATGAAAACGTTGGCCGACATGATCGTCGCCGTGAAGGCGCCGAGATGCAGGAAGGCGGCGCGGCCGGTGAAGAGCTGCGTATAGCCCCAGGCCATGAAGACCAGCACGGCATAGAGCACCACCATCAGGCCCCAGGTGTTCCGCCCGATCGGCGACTTGCAGAGCAGGTCGTAGACGATCCAGCCGACGGCGAGCGAGGCGAGCGAGATGGCGATCGCGACAGGGGCGCTGACATCGAGCACGTGGCGATCGATCAGGAACAGATCGGCGCCGCCGTAATAGACGATACAGAGCATCAGGAAGCCGGAGAGCCAGGTGAAATAGCTCTCGTATTTGAACCAGGTCAGGTGCTCGGGCATCTGAGCCGGCGCCACCAGATATTTCTGGATATGATAGAATCCGCCGCCATGCACCTGCCACTCCTCGCCATAGGCGCCGACCGGCAGATGCGGACGCTTCACCAGGCCGAGATCGAGCGCGATGAAATAAAAGGACGAGCCGATCCAGGCAACGGCGGTGATGACGTGGAACCAGCGGGCCGCAAAGGCCAGCCATTCCCACGCTATGGCGTATTCATACATTCAGTTCCCCTATTCTCTCCGATTCAGCAGTGTGCAGAATGTTTGGGTGGGAGAAAAGGGGGATTAGGGCAACACCGCCACGTTGTGGGGCCGGAAATCACGGCTTTCGGACGTAGAGCGGGGAATTAGGGTGTCATCGCTCCAGCCGCGTGTCGCTCTAGGTCGCCAACGGAACGCTGCGGCGCTCCCGCGTATCCTTATTTGGCAACCTTGCCCCGCTCGAGCGATTGAAGCAGTTCATCGGCGGTGTCGAAGACCTTGCCGTGACCGGCCTTGATAGCTCGGGCCTCCTCCATCGCGGCGATGGTCTTCGCGTTGGGACGGGCGAGTTCCACGGGCCACGCTTTGCCATGGGTGATCCTGGGCGCGATCTCATCGTCCATCAGCGCAGGCCCCAACGGCGCATCGCGTTGTCTTTCTCTCGCGCGACCTCTTCTGGATGCTTTCCAGCCAGCGCGTCGCTTGCCACCTGATTGATATAGTCAGGATCTCGGGTGTCGTAGCCCAGCGGGTCGGCCGTCCGGCGATGAAGCGCGGGGAGGGATTTGGGTGCGTCGTTCGGCACCGCTTCCACATCGGCTGGACTCAAGACGTCGCCGAGATTTGTCTGCAGGTTGATCGGGCGAATGCTCTGCATATCGGACGCTTCCAACATTTACGCAAATTTACATAATCCCGGCTCCGCGCGCAAATATTTCACGCCACTGCATTTGAATGCCCGCTGCAACGCAAAGCCGATCAGACCGCCGCCATTGAAATGCCAAGACTTCATTACAGTTTTACTCAAGGCCGCCGAGACGAGGGGAAACCGCATCGGCGTGGCGGCGCATTCATCGACGGAGAAGATGCTGATGCGCAGTATTCTTGTGGTTGTGATGATTGCCTTTTCGTCCTGTGTTCAAATCCCCGGCGTCCAGACCAATGGCGCCCAGGCCCATGACGCCCCATCCGGCTGGGCGTACGAGCCCTATTGTTGCAACGGCGACAACGAGACGGGCGATTGCCAGATGATCCCGCCGAAGAGCGTCGCGATCACGCCGAACGGCTATCGGGTGACGCTTCTGCCGGGGGATCACCGGCTCGTCACCCACGCCCACGTCTTCCTGCTGCCGATGGGCCGGGAGATGAAATCGGGCGACGGCGATTACCATCTCTGCCTGTTTCCCAACGAGGATACGCCGCGCTGCTTCTACGCGCCTGAAATGGGCTACTGACCGATCTCTTTGTCGCGAGCGATCTCTTCGAGGATCCAGCTGCGGAAGGCCTTGATCTTCGGGACGTTGCGGCGGTTTTCGGCGTAGACCAGCCAGTAGCCGCGATCGTCGGTGCAGGTCATCTCGAAGGGCTGGTAGAGGCGGCCCTGGGCAAGTTCGTCGCCGTAGAAGGCGGGCGTCAGGATGGCGACGCCCTGGCCGGCCATCGCCGCACTCGCTTCGAAGGTCTGCGAGCCATACTGGCTGCGCGGGCGCGATTCCAGGCCGAGATCGGTCAGGCCTGCCGCCTTAAACCAGATCTGCCACCAGGGATCGGTGGCGCCGATGATCGGCAGCTTCATCAGGTCCTCGGGCTTGTGGATGCCGCCGATGCTTTCCGCCAGCTTCGGGCTCAGCATCGGGGTGAAGTCGACATCGAGCAGCTTGTCGGCGATCAGCCCGCGCCAGTTGCCGTCGCCCGAGCGGATGGCGACGTCGACGGATTCGCGGGTGAAGTCGATCAGCGCTTCCGACGTCGATAGACGCACCGCGATCGCCGGATGCCGGAGCTGGAAGGTTCCGAGGCGACGCGCCAGCCAGTGCGAGGCGAAGGTGGCGATCGTGTTGATCAGCAGCGTCGATTCGATCTCGCCGCGCGCCTCGGCCATCGCCTCGTTCAGGAGCACGAAGGCGTCGGACACTTTGGGGAGCAGCAGTTCGCCGGTGTCGGTCAGGCTGATCTGGCGCGGGCGGCGCAAAAACAGCGGCTCGCCGATATTCTCCTCCAGCAGTTTCACCTGGTAGCTGACGGCCGTCTGCGTCATGCCGAGCTCGTCGCCGGCCTTGGTGAAGCTGCCCAGCCTTGCCACGGCCTCGAAGACGCGCAGCGCATTCAGCGGAACCTGCTTGGACAGCTTCATGGATAAGTTCTCTTTATGCATGCAGACGGTTGTTCGATTGGAATTGCAGCATTAATCGGCGCAATCTGCAAGTCATCAGATCAGATTATCGAGGTGATGTCATGGCTTGCGTAACCAACGAACATATGGCCCAACACGTGGCCGAACCGACCCATATCGGGGCCTTCGAGCGGCTGGCGCATCTGTTGCGGGGGCTTGCCGTACGGCTGGCGCGGCCGGACCGGCTGGATCTCGAGGGCATGCCGGATCGCGTCAAGCGCGACCTCGGCTTCATGGACGGGCGCGATCCCTATATCGAGGATGCGCGGACACGGTAGGCGGCGATCGCGGTCAGGATTTCGGCCGCGGTCATGGCGGCGATCACTTCCGGCCGCTTGTCGCGCACCTGTTGGCCGCCGATCGGCAGCGTCAGCCGCTCCATCCATTCCTTCTCGCCACCCGCCTCGCGCTGCAGCCAGCTTGCAAAGGTGGCGCGTTTGGTGGCCGAACCGATCATGCCGGTATAGGCGAGATCGGTGCGGGCGAGCGCCTCGCGGGCGATCAGGAAATCGAGCGCGTGGTCATGGGTGAGGATGACGACGACGGCGCCCTCGCGCATCTCGTCCACCAGCGCTTCCGGCATGGCGACGAGCCGGGCGTTGATGCCTTCAGGCAGATGCGCGAGCTCCTCTTCGCGGGTCTCGATCACGGTGACGTCGAGCGGCAGCGGCGAAAGCGCTGCCGCGAGCGCGCGGCCGACATGGCCGGCGCCGAACAGCCAAACCTCCGGCCGGTGCTCCGCTTCATCGCTGCGCCGTTCCTCCAACTCACGGATCACGGCATCCGTCACGCGGCGAAACCTGAGCTGCGTGCGCCCGCCGCAGCATTGGCCGATCTCCGGGCCGAGGGGGATATCCATCACGTCGCGGCCGTCGGCGCCGTGCAGCAGTTTCCGGGCGTTGGCGATCGCCATGAACTCGAACTGGCCGCCGCCGATGGTGCCCCAGATGTTGTCGGCTGAGACGACCATGAAGGTGCCGGTCTCGCGCGGGGTGGAGCCCTGGGTGCCGGTGATGTCGATCAGGATGGTGTCGGGGTGGGTGGCGAGGAATTGGGGGAGGGTAGTCATGGGGATGCGCCGTGCTTTTGCTGGCGACGTTGCGCTTGCCGCGCCCCCTCATCTGCCTGCCAGCATCTTCTCCCCGTTGGGGAGAAGAGACTTGTGGCCAGCGCTCGTGCCTCTTGCTCCCTCTTCTCCCCAACGGGGAGAAGGTGGCCCGAAGGGTCGGATGAGGGGGTGTGGTTTGAAGGTGAGGTCAACGGCGCACCTCCGACGGAACGATCGCATCGGATGATGGCGAACGGGCGAGGTCGCGCCAGCCGCGTCCCCCTCATCTGCCTGCCGGCATCTTCTCCCCGTGGGGGAGAAGAGACTCGTGGCGGCCGATCTTGCGCCTCGTTATCACCACGGAACGTGGCCACGGGGGGTGCCTCTTGCTTCTTCTTCTCCCCAACGGGGAGAAGGTGGCCCGAAGGGTCGGATGAGGGGGCGTGGTTCGAACGAGAGGTCAACGGCGCACCTCCGGCGGAACGATCGCAGGATAGAACCGCAATACCTCATCGCGCGCGAAGATGCGTCCTTCCACGGCAGCCAAAATCGTCTCCAGCACCGCGTGCCGGTCCCGCGTAATTTCGTGATTCCAGAACCGCAAGACCGAATAGCCGTTGGCATTCAGCCAGTCTGTTCGCTTGTTATCTTTCTCACTATCGGCATGCTGGAAGCCATCAATTTCGACGATCAAGCGCACGCGCCTGCAGAGAAAGTCCGCAATGTAGGGCCCAATGGGAACCTGCCGCACGAATTTATACCCATTTAGCTCGCGGTTGCGCAGGTCGCGCCAAAGCTGATGTTCCTCATCCGTCTCATCATGCCGTAAGCGGCGCGCCTGGGTTGTCTTGCCCGGCCTGCGCTTGGTGATGACGGGACGAGGCGGCGGCACGCGGCACCTCAGCTTTCTCGCGCCAAACGGTTCATTCATCCCACCGCCTTCATCCGCTCGACCGCCATCAACACCCGCTCCGGCGTCGCCGGCGCGTCGAGCCTCGGGCAGACCTTGTAATCCGCCACGCTCGCCACTGCCATCGACAGTGCCTCCAGCACCGAGATCGCCAACATGAACGGCGGTTCGCCGACGGCCTTGGAGCGGCCGATGGTTTGTTCGGCGTTTTCGGACCATTCGGCCAGCTTGACGTTGAAGATCTTCGGGCGGTCGGAGGCGAGAGGGATCTTGTAGGTGGAGGGGGCGTGGGTGCGCAGGCGCCCCTTGGCGTCCCACCAGAGTTCTTCCGTCGTCAGCCAGCCCATGCCCTGCACGAAGGCGCCCTCGACCTGGCCGATGTCGATGGCCGGGTTCAGCGAGCGGCCGACGTCGTGGAGGATATCGGTGCGGTCGATGAGGTATTCGCCGGTCAGTGTGTCGATCGAGACCTCGGTGCAGGAGGCGCCGTAGGAGTAGTAATAGAAGGGCGTGCCCTTTCCGGCTGCGCGGTCCCAGTGGATCTTCGGGGTCTTGTAGAAGCCGGCGGCCGATAGCTGCACACGGGCGAAATAGGCCTGCCTTATGAAGTCGGGGAAGGGGATCTCCTGGTTGCCGACGCGCACCCGGTTGGGCAGGAAGGCGATCTCGGAGACCGGGACGTCCCATTTCTCGGCGGCGAAGGCGACGAGGCGTTCCTTGATCTGGCGGGCGGCATCATAGGCTGCCATGCCGTTGAGATCGGTGCCGGAGGAGGCGGCCGTGGCCGAGGTGTTGGGCACCTTGCCCGTGGTCGTCGCGGTGATCTTTACATGTTCGATATCGATTTGGAAGCTGTCGGCCAGAACCTGCGCCACCTTCGTATAAAGGCCCTGGCCCATCTCGGTGCCGCCGTGGTTCAGGTGGATCGAGCCGTCCTGGTAGACATGAACGAGAGCGCCGGCCTGGTTGAAGGCGGTCAGCGTAAACGAGATGCCGAATTTTACCGGCGTCAGCGCGATGCCCTTTTTGATGTAGCGGCTGTCGCGGTTGAACTCGATGATCTCTCGGCGCCGCGCCTGGTAGTCGGCGCTCTCCTCAAGTTCGCCGACGATCCGCTCCAGAATGCTGTCTTCGACCTCCTGGTGATAGGGCGTCAGTGTGCGGCCGGAGCCGGGCTGGCCGTAGAAATTCAGCTTGCGGACCTCAAGCGGGTCCTTGCCGACGGCATAGGCGATCTCCTCGATGAAGCGCTCGGCGCCCAGCATGCCCTGCGGCCCACCAAAGCCGCGAAAGGCGGTGTTGGAGACGGTGTGTGTCTTCAGCGGTTTCGAGGTCAGGTGCACATGCGGATAGAAATAGCTCGAGTCGGCATGAAACAGCGCGCGGTCGGTGACCGGGCCCGACAGGTCCGACGAGAAGCCGCAGCGGGCGGCATAGGTGGAGTCAACCGCGTGGATGCGGCCTTCCTCGTCGAAGCCGAGTTCGTAATCGACCATGAAGTCGTGGCGCTTGCCGGTTGCGGCCATGTCCTCGTCGCGGTCGGGGCGGAACTTGATTGATCGTTTCAGCTTCTTGGCGGCGATGGCGGCCAGCGCCGCAAACTGGTTGCCCTGCGTTTCCTTGCCGCCGAAGCCGCCGCCCATGCGGCGCACGTTCACAGTCACGGCGTTGGAGGGAATGTTCAGCACATGGCCGACGATATGCTGGATCTCGCTCGGATGCTGCGTCGAGGACCAGACCGCGACCTCGTCGTCTTCGCCGGGAATGGCCATGGCGATCTGGCCTTCGAGATAGAAATGCTCCTGGCCGCCGATCCGCATCTGGCCCTTCAGCCGGCGGGCGGCATTCCCCATCTCACTCTTCGCCTCGCCGCGGCTCAGCGTCATCGGGCTGGTGACCAGCGCACCACCGTTTTCAAGCGCGCCGTCGATGTCGCTCCAGTGGGCGAGATCGCGATACTCGATCTTCGCCTTGCGGGCAGCACGGCGCGCGATGTCGCGGGTCTCGGCGATCACGGCAAAGATCGGCTGCTGATGGAACTCGACCTTGGTTTCGGCCAGCAACGGTTCGTCGTGGCTGCCGTTGGAGCTGACGTCGTTGACCCCCGGCACGTCCTTGCCGGTGAAGACCCAGACGACGCCGGGGGTGGCAGCGACCTCGGAGAGGTCCATGTTGACGATCTCGGCATGCGCCCGGTCCGACAGGCCGAGCGCGCCGTGCAGCAGGCCTGCGGGCTCCGGAAGGTCGTCGATGTAATCGGCCGTGCCGGTGACGTGCTTGTGGGCGCTGTCATGGCGGCGCGAGGCGTGCATCGGGCCTGAGATGATGAAGGCGGGATCGGGGAAGGCAGACTTGTCCATCAGGGGTTGCCTCCTGTGGTGGGTGTTTGGGGATGGGTGATTATTGAGGGCGTGCCGCGTGGCCCCCTCATCCGACCCTTCGGGCCACCGACCGGGGTCGAGCCACTGGTCTCGACCCGTCCTTCGGACCCCCGTTGGGGAGAAGAGACTCGGAGCCGGCCGCTCGCTCCATCTTCCCTTCGCCCCATAGGGGAGAAGGTGGCCCGAAGGGTCGGATGAGGGGGCTTCACGGCACAACGCTGCATATCAGCAATCATCACGCCACCTCCTCGAAACGCCGCAGCTCGGTCGGGGCACCCGTCGTCTCCAGATAAAACCGCGTCAGCAAATTCTTCGCCGTCAGCTGCCGATACGCAGCCGTCGCGCGCCAATCCGAAAGCGGCTGGAAATCGCTGTCGAAGGCGTCTCTCACCGCCTCGATCGTCTCTTCATTCCACGGCCGGCCGATGAGTTCGTTTTCGACGGCGCGGGCGCGCTTGGGCGTGCCGGCCATGCCGCCGAAGGCTATTCTCACGTCGTTGACGTCGCCCTGTTCATCCAGCGTCAGATAGAAGGCGCCGAGCACGGCGGTGATGTCCTCGTCGCGGCGCTTGGTGATCTTGTAGACGGCGAAATGCGTGTCCTCGGCGGGGTAGGGCACGAAAAGGCTTTCGACGAACTCGCCGGGGCGGCGGTCCTGCTTGCCGTAGTCGATGAAATAATCCTCCAGCCGCAGCATGCGCGTGCCCTCCGTCGAGCGCAGCTTGACGGTGGCGCCGAGCGCGATCAGCGGCGGCGGGCTGTCGCCGATCGGCGAGCCGTTGGCGATGTTGCCGCCGATCGTACCCATGTTGCGCACCTGCTCGCCGCCGATGCGGGTGATCAGCCGGCCAAGCGTCGGGACCTTGCTGGCGATGGTCTCCAAGGCGCGGGTATAGGTCACGCCGGCGCCGATGGTGATGCCGCCTTCGCCTGACGTAATCGTCTGCAATTCCTGGAGATGGTTGATGAAGACCACGGGGTTCAGCGCCCGCATCTGCTTGGTCACCCAAAGCCCGACATCGGTCGAGCCGGCGACGATGGTCGCCTTCGGCTCGTCGGCCAGAATGCGCGCCAGCGCTTCCAGCGAGCCCGGCACCAGCAGGCGGTCCTCGCCCGAGGTGATCGAGATGGTGCCCGATCCCTGCATCGCCCACAGTCTTGCGACGATGTCGGAGCGGGTGCGCTCCAGCGGGTCGAACAACGCGCTCGGCCGCGTCCTCGCCACCTGCTCTGCGGCCTTGACGATCGGCTCGTAGCCGGTGCAGCGACAGAGATTGCCCTGCAGCGCCTTTTCGATCTCGGCGCGATCGGGATTGCTGTTTGAGAGCCACAATCCGTACATCGACATCACGAACCCTGGGGTGCAGAAGCCGCATTGCGAGCCGTGACAGTCGACCATCGCCTGCTGCACCGGATGCAGCGTGCCGTCTTTCGCGGCCAGATGCTCGACAGTGACGACATGGGTGGCGTTCAGCGAGCCGATGAAGCGGATGCAGGCATTGACGGATTCATAGTGCAACTTGCCGTCGATCAGCCGGCCGACCAGAACGGTACAGGCGCCGCAGTCGCCCTCGGCGCATCCCTCCTTCGTGCCCGTCAGCCGGCGCTTCAGCCGCAGGAAATCGAGCAGCGTCTCGGTAGGCTTGACGTCTCTCAGCGTGACGTCTTCCCCATTCAGGATAAAGCGGATGCTGTCGTTCATGTCGTTCCCGATTTTTCTCTTTATTTTAGATGGTTATGCCGCCGTCCAGCCCCCGTCAATCGAGATGTGGGTGCCTGTCACCTGGCGGGCCTCGTCGCTGGCGAGGTAAAGCGCCAACGCGCCAATCTCCTCCGCCTTGACGAATTCATGCGTCGGCTGCGCCTTCAAGATCACCTCGGTCTTGACCTGTTCCTCAGTCATTCCGCGCGCCTTGGCGGTATCCGGGATCTGCTTTTCCACCAGCGGGGTTAGCACGTATCCCGGGCAAATGGCGTTGACGGTCACGCCCGTTTCGGCAAGCTCGAGTGCGGCCGTCTTCGTCAGGCCGAGTATACCATGCTTTGCCGCGACGTAGGCGGATTTGAACGGGGAAGCGACGAGGGCGTGGGCGGAGGCGATATTGATGATGCGCCCGTGCTTCTTCTCCTTCATCAGCGGGATCGCCGCGCGCATCGTGTGAAACGCGCTGGAGAGGTTGATCGCGATGATCTGATCCCACTTGTCGATCGGGAAATCCTCGATCTTCTCGACATGCTGGATGCCGGCATTGTTGACGAGCACGTCGACGCCGCCGAAGGTCTTGGCGGCGGTGGCGATGAGGTCGGCGATCTCGTCCGGCTTGGTCATGTCGGCTGGGTGATGGATGACGCCGGCTTTCGAGAGTGATTCAAGCCGTTCGGTTATGCCCTTGATTTCCTCGGGCTTTCCGAAGCCGTTGAGGACGATGTTGTCACCCTTGCCGGCGAATGCGGTGGCGATCGCCAGGCCGATGCCGCTGGTGGATCCGGTGACGACGACTGTTCTGGCCATGAGGTTCTCCGATTTGTCCTTCGACGCGGTTGTGTGGAGCGTAGTCCGGAATCGGTTGGGCTGGCAATTGGGGGACGGTGTTGTGGGGAGGCATCGGTGTCGGGAGAGCCATTCCCGTAGTGCGGATGGGACGTGCTTAGATCCTCGGCACGAGGCCGAGGATGACGCCGAGATTTTTGTAACCGATTGAACACTAAGCGAATTCCCGCCCGCAACGTCATCCTCGGGCTCGTCCCGAGGATCTAAGCACGCCGCCCGGACTGCAACGGTGATGGCATGCTGAAGCTCGCAACACCCAAAGCCGACCGCCCAATAAATTTCACTTTAATTTCTTTTCACATTCGTTTGCCTGCATTATTCATTCAATCCGAAGCAGTTCATGGGAGGATGACAATGGCGGGGTATGTACTGGCGATCGATCAGGGGACGACGTCGACGCGGGCGATCGTGTTCGATGGCGAGATGAAGATCGCCGGCGCGGGCCAGAAGGAATTCAAGCAGATCTATCCGCAATCCGGCTGGGTCGAGCATGATCCGGAGGAGATCTGGGATTCCGTCGTTTCGACCATCAAGATGGCGATCCGCGAGGCGAAGATCAGCGCCAAGGATATCGCAGCACTCGGGATCACCAACCAGCGCGAGACCGTCGTCGTCTGGGAGCGCGAGAGCGGCAAGCCTATTCATAACGCCATCGTCTGGCAGGACCGCCGCACCGCGAGCTATTGCGACAAGCTGAAGAAGCAGGATCTGGAAAAGACCTTCACGAAGAAGACCGGGCTGCTGCTCGACCCCTATTTCTCCGGCACCAAGCTTTCCTGGATGCTCGCCAACGTGAAGGGGGCGAGGGCGCGGGCCGCCAAGGGCGAGCTCTGCTTCGGCACGATCGACACGTTTCTGATCTGGCGGCTCACCGGCGGCAAGAGCTTCGTCACCGACGCCACCAATGCGTCGCGGACGCTGATGTACAACATCGCCAGCAACGAATGGGACAAGGACCTGCTGGAGATCCTGCGCGTTCCCTCGGCCATGCTGCCTGAGGTGAACGATTGCGCGGCCGATTTCGGCGTTACCGAGCCTCACATCTTCGGCGCCGCGATCCCGATTTTAGGCGTTGCCGGCGACCAGCATGCGGCGACGATCGGTCAGGCCTGTTTCGAGCCGGGCATGATGAAATCCACCTACGGCACCGGCTGCTTTGCCGTGCTCAACACCGGCGCCGACATGGTGCGCTCGAAGAACCGGCTCCTAACGACTATCGCCTACCGGCTGGACGGCGAGACGACCTATGCGCTTGAAGGTTCGATCTTCATCGCAGGCGCCGCCGTGCAGTGGCTGCGCGACGGGCTCGGGATCATCGACAGTGCCTCGAAGACCGGCGAACTGGCCGATGCCGCCGATCCCTCGCAGGAGGTCTATCTGGTGCCCGCCTTCACCGGGCTCGGCGCGCCGCACTGGGATGCGAACGCCCGCGGCGCGATCTTCGGCCTGACGCGCAACAGTGGGCCGAAGGAATTTGCGCGCGCGGCGCTCGAGGCCGTCTGCTACCAGTCGCGCGACCTGCTCGACGCCATGCATAAGGACTGGAAGGGCGGCGTCGACGAGACGGTGCTGCGCGTCGACGGCGGCATGGTGGCCTCCGACTGGACGATGCAGCGGCTGGCCGACATTCTCGACGCGCCCGTCGACCGCCCCGTGATCCTCGAGACCACGGCGCTGGGTGCTGCCTGGCTCGCCGGCAGCCGAGCGGGTGTGTGGCCCGACAAGGCGGCTTTCGCCAAGAACTGGAAGCGCAACAACCGCTTCGAGCCCGATATGGACGAGAAGACGCGTGCGGCCAAGCTCAAGGGCTGGCGGAGTGCAGTGAAGCGGACGTTGAGCGAGGGGTGACGCGGACGCGCTGGCGGTGTCTTTGACGCCTTCGCCGATCGTTCTACAATGCCTGCCAATCTTGACATGTGGAGGAGCGGGCATGGTGTCGATGACGGTCGAGCTGCGCAATGTCGCGGGAACCCAGGCGGCGATGGGATGGGCCGGTGGCCATACCATCGTCGTCGACAGGCCGCAGGGCAAGGCGGGCGGGCAGGGGCTCGGCTTCAACGGCGCGCAGTTGCTGGCGCTGGCGCTCGGCGGCTGCTTCTGCAACGACCTGCGCTATGTTGCCGAAGAGATGGGGTGCGAGCTCGGCAGCATCGCGGTGTCTGTCACCGTGGAGCTCGATGGCAGCCCGCTGGTGACGACCGCCGCGCATATGCAGGTCGCCTGCGAGATGGCCGACGGCTCCAGCGCCGACGCGGTGATCGAGAAGGCAAGGGCTAGCTGCATGGTCAGCAATTCACTTCAGCGCGGCGTTGCCGTCTCGATCGAGGCGGTGCGCTAGAGCCTTTCCTGGTTAGATTGAAGCATTCTGTTGGCTCAAACGGAGTCGGATGGTCGACTGGCCGGCGCGCGTCGTAGCCAACGCATACGGCCAAGCCGGCCGGTCGATCAGGCGGCCCGTTTCAGCCAACCCCCGCTGGTTTGCTTCGCAAACCGGCTAGGGGCCGGGCATCTTTCCGCCAGGATCAAAGGCGATCGGCTCGACCGTACCTAGGGTATGCCCTTCGCCAATCGCCTTTGCCCTGACGAAAACCTGCTCCGGCAGAATGCTTCAAGCTAACCAGGAAAGGCTCTAGGTTTTACGTCGCAACCACCTGCCGCTGGCGCCTTGCCGGCGGGGCGTAGAGCCAGCCGGCGCCGCCTCGGTCGGCCACGGCGCGGATCGCCAGCGACAGGCCGATTGCAACGACCACGACCAGCGGCGCGGTGAGATAGCCGAGTTTTCCGCTTTCGCCGATCGCGGCGGCGATGGTGGCGACCAGGAGCGAGACGATCATCACATGGGTGACATAGACGGGCAGCGTGTTGCGGCCGAAATAGGCGAATGCGTTGCGCACGCTCTCCCACCGCGACAAAAGCACCGCCGTGCCGCAGAGCCAGGCAAGGCCGGCGATGGAGGAGGCGAGCGCCCAACTGCCCTTGTCGACGGCCTGCAGCCGCCAGCGCAGCACGTATAGCGCCGAAAACAAGAGGAAGCCGCCGAGCGCCGTCAGAAACGGGCGGGCGGTGATGAGGTGCACGGCGGATCGCCCATACCAGCAGCCGAAGAGGAAGAAGACGAAATACTGCAGCACGTTACGATGGGTGAAGAGATCGATCGCCAGATGGTCTCCGAAAGTGAGGACCGAGACGATGGCGGCGATCGCGATGGTGATCGCATGCGGCGTCGATTGCAGCAGCTTGGTGGCGACCATGAAGATGGCGAGCGCCCAGATGAACCAGATGCCGGTGTTCGGCGCCCACCACATTTGCAGCAGCTGATAGGGATCGCTGCCCTCAGTGGGGACGAGCGCGTTCTGTTGCACGTAGCGGAAGAACAGCCAGCGGGCGGTGCTCCAGATGGCGAAGAGGTAGACCAGCAGCCAGATCTTGCGGCGCAGGAAATCGCTCCATGGCGCGCGCATGGCCGATGCCGCCAGGAAGCCGGAGACTGTGAAGAACAGCGGCATGCGGATCGGCGTCATGATGGCGCTGAAGCGTGCGTAGAGATCAGGCGCTATGGCGTGGAACTGGTGGTAGAGAAGGGTGTGATAGATCACCACCAGGATGATCGACATGCCCTTGGCGATATCGAGCCATTCGATACGGGTCTTCTCCTGCCGCTGCTCCAAGCGCCGTCCTCCATTTTGCATTGCAGCAAATTGAAGGGGGCATTGTGGCGAAAACGTGGGATAGCAGAAATTTATGGCCGCTATCCGCAGTTGTCTTCGGTGGGAGGCGCTCAGAACGGATTGACGTAGTTGGTGATGGCGATCTGGCGCAACAGCACCTTGCGGATGATGTGCGTCGGCGTGACGTGATCGGTGTAGATCGCCGCATCGCCGGTGCTGCCCGCCGGCAACACGTCGGCGAAGTGCTTGTCGTCGAGCCTGATGCGGACGGCAAGCGGCAGGGAGGCGATCTCCTTCGGCGCCACGGCGAGACCCGAGGTCTGCGTCTGGCCGCTCGCCACCGCCTGCAGCACGCTTTCCACCTTGCCGGGATAGACCTTGCCCGGCGCGTATTTGAAGGTGATCTCGACCGGCTGGCCGGGGGTGATGTAGCGCGCGTTGATCTGTGCGATCTCGATGCCGATGATGGTGTCCGACGTGTCGATGAAGGCCATGACGGGCGCCAGCGGCAGGCTGCTGACGCGGGCGCCCTTGCGAAGCGCGAGATTGGTGACGTAGCCGTCGGCGGGTGCCCGCACCACCGTCTTGTCGAGATTCCACTGCGCCTCGGCGATCTCGGCCTTCAGCTGGTCTGTTTGCGCCTGCGCCTGCTCCACGTCGAAGCCGCGGCCGGCGCCCGTGGTTTGCAGCCGTGTCGTCTCGGAGAGCCTCAGTGTGGCGAGCTCGAGCTGCGCCTTGAGCGCGTCGAGCTTGGCCTTATAGGGCACGGGGTCGATGCGGAAGAGCACGTCGCCCGCCTTCAGCGGCGTGTTGGGGATAACAGGGACATCGATGACCTCGCCGGCGACATTGGGGACGATCGCCACGGAATTGCGCACGACCAGTGCCGCCCCCTGCGGCGCACCCCAGCCCATCGGGATGAACAGGCCGATCAGGAGAAGCAGGAAGACCAGTGCCGGCGAGACCTTCCAGAACAGGTTGAAGGGCACGATCTTCAGCTTCACCAGCAGGAAGAGGATGACCAGGTAGACGTTGAGGAGAACGACGATCATCGGTTCTTCTCCGCATCAGGCACGCGTGGGACGTCGACATAGGCCCAGATCACGACCAGCGGCCAGAAGGCGAAGCCGAGCAGCAGCGTCACCCAGCCGCCGACGCTGACGGCCTGAGCCCAGGGATGATTGCGCCTGCGGGCGATCATGCCGGGCAGCATCGCCAGGAAGAGGATAACCGCAAGCGTGCTGGCCGCCAGCACGATCAGCACGATCCACGCGAAAATATCGACGGCGCTCATGCGGGGTCTCCCTGCCGGTCAAGATCGACGGCAGCAGACCATGCGGCGGCGGCGGTGCGGAAGTACGTTACCGTAAATGCAACTGTGCTGCTTCCGATCCCGGCTGACCGAGAGCCCTGACCTCAGCAATTTTTTGCTGCGTCCTGTCGGCGGGCGCGTTACTCCTTCGTCATTGAGGAAGAGGAGTATGAGATGCTGTATGCGATCCTTTGCTATGCCGATGAAGAGCGGGTTTTCTCCTGGACCAAGGAGGAAGAGGACGCCGTGATGGCGAAGCTTTATGCGGTTCAGGCGCCCTTGGCCGAAAGCGGCAAGCTCGGGCCGGTCGGCCGGCTGATGCCGACCACGGCGGCGACCACCGTGCGTAAGGGCAAGGAAGAGCCGCTGGTGCTCGATGGTCCGTTTGCCGAGACCAAGGAAGCGCTGCTCGGTTTCTACGTGGTCGACTTCGACACGCTGGAGGAGGCCGTCGCCTTTTCCAAGGAGCTTTCGTCAGTCAATCCCGGCTCCACATCCTATGAAATCAGGCCGTTCTACGTGTTCCGGCCGGGAGAGAGTGCGACATGACAGACATTGCCTGGATCGACGTGACGCTCGCTTCTGCCCGGCCGAAGGCGCTCGGCGCGCTGCTCAGATACTTCCGCGATCTCGATATCGCGGAAGAGGCCTTCCAGGAGGCCTGCCTGCGCGCTGTCAGAACCTGGCCGGACAAGGGGCCGCCACGCGATCCGACGGCTTGGCTGATCTTCGTCGGCCGTAACAGCGGCATCGACGCGGTGCGCAAGCGCTCGAAGACCCAGGCGCTGCCGGATGAGGAGCTGATCTCCGACACGGAGGATGCCGAGAGCGATATCGCCGAGCGGCTGGATACCTCCAACTACCGCGACGACATTTTGCGTCTGCTCTTCATCTGCTGTCATCCCGATCTGCCGGCGACGCAGCAGATCGCGCTGGCGCTACGGATCGTGTCCGGCCTTTCGGTGCAGCAGATCGCCCGGGCCTTTCTGGTCGGCGAGAGTGCCATGGAACAGCGGATCACGCGGGCCAAGGCGCGTGTCGCCAAGGCCGGCGTTCCCTTCGAGACGCCGGATGCGGCGGAGCGGGCCGAGCGGCTGTCGATCGTTTCGACGATGATCTACCTCGTCTTCAACGAGGGCTACAGCCAGGCCGATCCCAAGGCGGAAGCCTGCGCTTTTTCCGACGAGGCGATCCGGCTGGCGCGGCTTTTGCTGCGCATCTTCCCCGGCGAGCCGGAGCTGATGGGGTTGCTCGCGCTGATGCTCTTGCAGATCTCACGCCGCCCGGCGCGCTTCAGCGCCGACAACGAGATCGTGCTGCTCGAGGATCAGGACCGGTCGCTCTGGAACCGCGAGCTGATCAACGAGGCGCTGGCGCTGCTCGACAAGGCGATCCGCCACCGGCAGCCGGGGAGCTATCAGTTTCAGGCGGCAATCGCCGCGCTGCATTCGCGCGCCAAGAGGGCCGAGGATACCGACTGGGAGGAGATCGAGCTGCTCTATCGTGCGCTGGAGCGCATGCAGCCATCCCCCGTCATCACGCTCAACCGTGCGGTCGCGGTCTCGAAGCTCAGGGGGCCGGGTGAGGCGCTGACGCTGGTGGAGACGCTCGGCGAAAAGCTCGACGGCTATTTCTATTATCACGGTCTGCGCGGCGGGCTGTTGAAGCAGATCGGCCGGCCGCGCGAGGCGCGCGAGGCCTTCGACCGCGCGATCGCGCTGGCGCATTCGGCACCCGAGGCCGCGCATATTCGCCGGCAGATCGACAGCCTGAAGATGGAGCCGGCGCTGCCGGCGGTGAAATAATTCCGAAAATCACCTTGCGCCTTGTCGGATCGGCGACATCTCACACGTTCTTGTAACAGACTGATCAAGAACAGGTTTCACGAAACAGGAGACAACACATGACCGCCATGAACGAGCTTATTCTCGTCCGCGAATTCGATGCGCCACGCGAAAAGATCTTCAAGGCCTGGACCGATCCCGAGCTGATGAAGGAATGGTTCGTGCCGCGTCCCTGGACAATATCGGACGCCAAGCTCGACGTGCGCGCCGGCGGCGCCAACCTCATCGTCATGCGCAGCCCCGAGGGGCAAGAGTTTCCCAATCGCGGCGTCTATCTCGAAGTGATCGAGAACGAGAAGCTGGTCTTCACCGATGCCTATACCAGCGCCTGGGTGCCATCCGAAAAGCCGTTCATGACGGCGACCGTGCTGCTCGAGGATCTCGGCAATGGCCGCACCAAATACACGGCAACGGCCGTGCACTGGACCGCCGAGGACAAGAAGACCCACGAGGAAATGGGCTTCCACGAGGGCTGGGGCAAATGCGCCGACCAGCTCGCCGAGCTTCTGGCGCGGATTTGATTTGAACAGACCGAACAAGGGGATGGGACGATGTCCGCAATCATTGATTCAAATCCGGCGCAGCCGCGTTGGCAGACCATTACAGGCCTCGTGCTGAGCTGCCTCATCGTCGCCTTCCTCGTCTTCGACGGCGCAATCAAGCTGGTGCCGATTGCGCCCGTCACCGAAACGCTGACGGCGCTCGGCTACTCCGCCGACCCGATGTTGGCGCGCAGCCTCGGCATCATCACGCTCGCCTGCGCGCTGCTATACGCCATCCCGCGCACCTCGGTGCTGGGCGCGATCCTGCTCACCGGCCTGCTCGGCGGCGCGATCGCCACGCACTTGAGGGTCGGGAGCCCGGTGTTTTCGCACCTGCTCTTCGGCGTCTATCTCGGGCTGATGGCCTGGGGTGGGCTCTATCTGCGCTACGAGGCGGTTCGCAGGATGATTCCGTTCAGGCTCTGAAGTGGTTGAAATGAGAGTCGGATTTGGTGGCGGGGGTGGGATGTCGTAACATATCCGACGAGAGGTGTTGCCATGACGGTCATCAGCAGTCGGGAATTTCACAGGAAGCGGCGATCGGACGTTTTTCGTGCCGCCGCGCAGGAGCCTCTGATAATCACCCGCAGAGGGCAGCCGGCCTATGTTCTGATGTCGGTCGAAACCTATGAGGCGACGGTCAAGGCAAAGCGGCCAAGTCTCATCGAAGCCTTCTCGGTGCCCGGAGCAGAGGATATCGAGTTCGAGATTCCGAAGTTCGACGATACCGGCATCAAGCCGGGAGAGTTTGACGTCTCGGATTGACGCGACCCCATCAACTTTATCGAACGATCCGTTCTAGAATTTGTCATTGCGCCCCACCTCGGCCATCCTTATCTGCAATCTAAAGATTTCAACGGGATGCACGCCATGGAACTCGGCCTTTATACCTTCGCAGACGTCAACCCCAATCCTTCGAGGAGCAAGGGGGTGGAAGGGGCCGAGAGGTTGAAGCATCTGATCGAGGAGATCGAGCTTGCCGATCAGGTGGGGCTCGACGTCTTCGGGTTGGGCGAGCATCACCGGCCGGATTACGCGGCGTCCGCGCCGGCCGTGGCGCTGGCGGCGGCTGCGGTGAAGACCAAGAACATCCGGCTGACGAGTGCCGTTACGGTGCTTTCCTCCGACGATCCGGTGCGGGTGTTTCAGCAGTTCTCGACGCTCGATCTTCTCTCCAACGGCCGCGCCGAGATCATGGCGGGGCGGGGGTCGTTCATCGAATCCTTCCCGCTGTTCGGCTATAATCTCGAGGATTACGACCAGCTGTTCGAGGAAAAGCTCGACCTGCTTTTGGCCCTTCGCGACAGCGAGGCGGTGACGTGGTCGGGCGAGATGCGGCCTGCGATCAACGGACGTGGTGTTTATCCTCGGCCGTTCCAGGATCCGCTGCCGGTGTGGATCGCGGTTGGCGGCACGCCGCAGTCGGTGGCGCGCGCGGGTGCGCTCGGGCTGCCGGTGGCGCTTGCCATCATCGGCGGCGAGCCGCATCGCTTTGCGCCGTTGTTCGATCTCTACCGCGAGGCCGCACGACGGGCAGGGCAGGATCAGGCCAAGCTCAAGACATCGATCAACGTGCACGGCTTCGTCGCCGACACGACGGATGCGGCGGCCGATCAGTTCTACGGGCCGCAGGCGGAGGTGATGAACCGGATCGGCCGCGAGCGCGGCTGGGGGCCGACCAGCCGCCCGCATTTCGACGCCTCGCGCGGACCGAAGGGCGCGCTCTTTGTCGGCGATCCTGAAGTGGTGGCCGAGAAGATCATCGCGCATCACAAGCTGTTCAAGAACGATCGCTTCCTGTTGCAGATGGCGATCGGCCTGATGCCGCACGACCAGATCATGCGCGGGATCGAACTCTACGGCACGAAAGTCGCGCCGATCGTCAGAAAGGCATTGACTGAGAGCGGCGAAGGGGCGAAAGCCAGCGCCTAAAGCAGGAGCTTCATGGCGTAAAGGATGAATTGGATTTCCCCCGGCGTCGTGTTCTGTTCCAGATTCGAGAGCCGGCCGACCGGCCGTAACCTTAGGGCCGGAAACGGAATTTCATGATTATCGAGACTGAAGACGAACTCCTGAAGCTCAAAGAGATCGGTCGCATCTGCGCCAACGCGATCCAGATCATGGCGTCGTCCATGGAGCCCGGGATCACCACGCAGGAGCTCGACGATATCGGCCGCAAGGTGCTCGAAAGTGCCGGCGCGCGCTCGGCGCCGGAGTTCTGCTACCAGTTTCCGGGTGCCACCTGCATCAGCGTCAACGAGGAGATCGCGCACGGCATTCCCGGTTCGCGCATCATCCGTCCTGGTGATCTCGTCAATATCGACGTTTCGGCCGAAAAGGACGGTTTCTTCTCCGATACCGGCGCCTCCTTCGTCGTGCCGCCGTCGAAATCGAAGCTCGACAAGCTCTGCCGTGACGGCAAGCGGGCGCTTTGGGTCGGTCTCAACCAGGTGAAGTCGGGCGAGCCTCTCGCCAAGATCGGCCAGGCGATCGGCGCGTTCGCGGCCAAGAACCGCTATACGCTGGTGGCGAACCTTGCCAGCCACGGTGTCGGCCGCTCGCTGCACGAGGAGCCGGGCGAACTTTCGACATGGCCGGATCCTTCCGAGAAGCGGATCATGACGGATGGGCTGGTTTTCACCGTCGAGCCCTTCCTGTCGCTCGGCGCCACATGGGCCGAGGGTGGCGACGACGCCTGGACGCTCTATGCCGATCCGCAGGCGCCGACGGTGCAATACGAACACACCGTGGTCGCGACCCGCAACGGGCCGATGATCCTGACGCTGCCGGATGGGCAGACGTAAGATCGGCTTCGGCGATCTGTCTTACGATATAACGGCCCCATAATGCGAGACGCCCTGCCGTGAGAGCAGGGCGTTTCCGTTTGGCTCTGTGAAGCCGGTCGTGCTTAGTCTTGCTTGGGCTGCTGCAGGATCTCGGCGGCCGCGCGTTCTAGAATGCCGGCGATGCGCTTGGCTTCGTCCTTCGACCATGGATAGCGCAGCTTCAGCGCCGATTTCAAAAGCATGCGGGCGGCGACGACTTCGCTCTTGTCTTCGGGGAAGGCTTCTTCCTCGCGTTCCCTGCCATAGCTTTCCGGGCCACGGCTTTCCGGATCGAAGATGCGACGCACATGCGCCATCTTCTCGCCGATGCGCTGCAGCTTTCCAAGCGTCATTTCGATCATGGAACTGTTCTCCTCGACCTGTTTGCGGCCGCTTTCGGTGATGCGGTAGAGCTTCTTCGTGCCCTCCGCCTCGACTTCGGCAAGGCCGGTTTCTTCCAGATAGGTTAGCGCCGGATAAATGACGCCGGGGCTCGGGACATAAAAGCCGCCGGAGCGCTCTTCCAAGAGCTTGATCAGCTCGTAGCCATGGCGCGGCTGTTCGGCCAAGAGCGCTAGGATCACCAGCTGCAGGTCGCCTGCCGCGAACTTCCGCCCCATGCGAAAGCCGCCGCCACCCATCATTCCACCTCTAAAACCTCTCATCGATCACTCCTTATGATGTATCGTTGATTATGTCGTAAAACATATATCGTAAGATATGGCGTTTCAAGGGCGGGCCGAAAATTTCCGGAATTGATGGGTTCATCAGAAAATCTTGATTGCGGCTCGCAGTGTGCAGCGCGATAAGCGAGCCATGTTGGCTCGCAATGAACTCCCCCACGCCCCCCTGTTTCGCACGGCATTGGCCGGAATGATCGCCATGGCGGCGGCCATGGGCTTCGGGCGGTTTTCGTATACGCCGATCCTGCCTGGGATGATGAGCGGCGTGCCGCTGTCGGCCGCCGATGCCGGCTTCGTCGCGTCCGCCAATTTCGTCGGCTATCTCGTGGGCGCGGTTCTCGCCGCCTATGGCTGGGCGGCGGGGCGGGAGCGCAAGGTGGCGCTGTCGGCACTTCTCGCCAACGCCATCCTGCTCGCCGCGATGGCGATGACCCATTCCGTCATGCTCTTTGCCATCATCCGCTTTCTCGCAGGTCTCGCCAGCGCGTTTGCGATGATCTTCACCTCGTCGATCGTGCTCAGCCACGGCGCTGCCGCGGGCAATGACCATGTGCAGTCGGCGCATTTCGGCGGGCCGGGGGCGGGGATCGCCTTGTCGTCGGTGATGGTCTTCGTCATCGGGCTCGTCGCGCATGGCGGCCCGGATGCCTGGCGGATCGACTGGATCGGCGGGGCGATCTATTCGGCGATCAGCCTCGTGCTCGTCTGGCTGCTCCTGCCTTCGGGTCCCGTCGTCAGCGGGCAAACCGGCAAGGAGCCGCCGATCACATGGAGCCGGCCGATGCTCTTGGTCACGCTCTCCTATGGCCTGTTCGGCTTCGGCTATGTCATCACCGCCACCTTCCTCGTCACCATCGCCCGCATGGCTGCCTCAGGTGCTGTCGTCGAATTCCTCTGCTGGTTCATCGCGGGATTGACGTCTGCCGTCGCGCTGTTTGCGTGGAAGCCGCTGGTGCGGCCGCTCGGGCTCGGCTGGATTTATGTCGCGGCCCTTCTGGTCGAGGCGCTTGGCGTCCTCGCGACCGTGATGCTGCCGCCATCGGTGGCGCCGCTGATCGGCGGGGCGCTGTTCGGCGCGACCTTCCTTGCGATTACCGCCTACGGGCTGCAGATCGGCCGCAAGCTGGTGCCTGCAAGCCCACGCCGGGCGTTCGCGACGATGACGGCGGCCTTCGGTCTTGGTCAGATCGTCGGCCCGATCGTCGCCGGCGCGCTTGCCGAGCGCACGGGAAGCTTCGTCGCGCCCACCTATGTGGCGGCCGTAGCGCTCGTCGTCTGCGCCGCCATGGTCATGCCTGTGATCAAGAAGCTCTCCTAAGCGGTTACAATTGCGTAACAATGGCGTCAGGCCATTGCCGCTTTCCGCGAACTGCCTTAATTTCCGGCGCAATCGCTCTTATAGAGCTTGCGAAGACACTCGTTCAGGAAAGCAATCCCACCCGTGTTTCTATCCTACTTCCCGAAGCCGAAACTCTTCTTCACATCGGCCGTCGTCTGGGCGCTCATCGGCGTCCTCCTTTGGTATTTCGGAGGCTCGAGCCTCGGCGCCGCGATCGGCCTGCCGCCACTGGCCGCCGGTCAGGAAGCGCCGATCGGCGTTTCCGTGTTCTGGTCGACACCGTTCCTGTGGTTCTACATCTACTACGTGGTCTTCGTCGCCATCTTCGCGGGCTTCTGGTTCACCTATAGCCCGCATCGCTGGCAGATGTGGTCGGTGCTCGGCTCGGCGCTGATCATCTTCAACACCTATTTCTCGGTGCAGGTGAGCGTCGCCATCAATGCCTGGTACGGTCCGTTCTACGACCTGATCCAGCAGGCGCTGGCAAAGACGGCGCCCGTCACCGCCTCGCAGCTCTATCTCGGCATGTTGGGCTTTGCCGGCATCGCCTTCGTGGCGATCACCGTCGGCGTGCTCAACCTGTTCTTCGTCAGCCACTGGATCTTCCGCTGGCGCACGGCGATGAACGAATACTACATGGCGCACTGGCCGAAGCTGCGCCACATCGAAGGCGCCTCGCAGCGTGTGCAGGAAGACACGATGCGCTTTTCGTCGACGGTCGAAAGCCTCGGCGTCAGCCTGGTCAGCTCCGTCATGACGCTGATCGCCTTCCTGCCGGTTCTCTTCAAGATCGGCGCCAGCATCACCGAACTGCCGCTGATCGGCGACGTCCCGCATGCACTCGTCTGGGCGGCGATCTTCTGGTCGGTGTTCGGCACGGTGTTCCTCGGCCTCGTCGGCATCAAGCTGCCCGGCCTCGAATTCCGCAACCAGCGCGTCGAAGCGTCCTACCGCAAGGAACTCGTCTACGGCGAGGACCATGCCGACCGCGCCACGCCGCCGACAGTGGCCGAGCTCTTCGCCAATGTGCGCCGCAACTATTTCCGGCTTTATTTCCACTACATGTACTTCAACGTCGCCCGCATCTTCTACCTGCAGGCCGACAACCTGTTCAGCCTGATCGTGCTGGTCCCGTCGATCGTCGCCGGCAAGCTGACGCTTGGCCTGCTCACGCAGATCAACAACGTCTTCGACCAGGTGCGCGGCTCGTTCCAGTATCTCGTCAATTCGTGGACGACGATCGTCGAGCTGCTCTCCATCTACAAGCGCCTGCGCACCTTCGAATCCGCCATCGACGGCGAGCCGCTGCCCGATATCGACCAGCGCTATCTGGAGCGTGAGCAGGGGATTATTCACGCCGACGGCTAGTTTGGTGTGAGGTTGGGTTTGGGAGACGCCGCGTGTCTTGGATGCGCGGCGTTTTTTGTTTTTGTGGGGGAGGCCACGGTTTGCCTTGTGCCCGGGATACCCCCCTCTGCCCTGCCGGGCATCTCCCCCACAGGTGGGGAGATTGGCTGGGCTTACCCGCTCGCTCCAGCCTCCACGTTTGACTACGGAGCAGGCCACGAGTCGATCTCCCCCCTTGTGGGGGAGATGTCCGGCAGGACAGAGGGGGGTATCACACGGCACAACGCCAACCGTCATGTAACACCCCACGCAATCCCGCCCACCACGCACACCAAAACCGCGCGCGAAGCAAAACCTCGCGACGGTCGGCGTCATAAAGCGGGAAGGGCAGGCGGTTTGGTATCGGTGGTATTGGTTGTCAGGCTGTCCGCCTGCCCGATCACCTCGGTTTCCGGTTCGCCCGACCCGACAGGAGCGTCTC
>NZ_JBGLYS010000041.1:0-49967 GCF_047304155.1 Rhizobium sp. Rhizsp42
TCTGCGCCTGCCGGGCCGCGCCCCCCCCCCCCCCCCCCCGCTTTTCTGTTTTAGAGATGTTGAGATTTTACGGACGTTCAGATGATGCCCCAGGCGCGATAACGTCCGCGCCCGGTGATCTCGCGGATGCCGATATCGTTGAGCAGATTGAGCGCGCCGCGACCGCTGACCTTCAGCTCCCGCGCCACCATCGCCGAAGACACCATCGGCCGCGATAGCACGAATTGCGCAAGGTCAGGCAGGCTGCTGTTGGAACGCCTGTCCTTGAAACGCATCTGCATCTGCTGCTGTGCCAGCGACAGTCGATCCATCTCCTTCAGGCCGAGATCAGCGCTCTCCACCATGGCTTCGAGAAAGGATTGCAGCCTGATGAGACGTTGCCGGGAGCGCCGGCGTTCGTGGCGAACGGTCTTCAGGCCCGCAAAGAATGAAAACAGATGCGACGTGATCTTGCCGCGCTGGCGCAGATAGCCGGAAACCAGTAGTCCACCCAGCCAGTGTTGTCGCCGCAGCGGCTCGATCTGTTCCCACGCGTCGAAGAGGGCGGCTGCGCCCAATGTCGGCGGCAAGGCGTCGGCAATGGCGATGACGGAACGCCACTCGCGCAGGCGCGCTGCCTCGTCCCAATCTTCGTCATTAAGCAGCGCCAGTCGGTCGTCCGCTCGCTCCGGTCGTGTGGGTTCAGGCTTGGCCTCACGAACGCCTCTGGCGAGATCGTCGAGAAGCCGGCTCGACCGCTCCAGCACGGCATCGATCTCGGCCAGTTCCGTCGCCAATGGCGCATCGGGCTCATGGTCGTCATTGTCGTGATCGCGATAGGCACTCTTCAGTTCCGGCGCTCTCTGCTGTTCGCCGCCGATCCCTGTCAGAATCGTCATGCCGGTCTCGCTCAAGGCCCAATAGGGGTCGCTCGTCCATATCCTGCGGCGCGCGCGCAGGACCGCATGCGCGATCGTCAGTTCATGGCTGGGCGCGCGGGCATCCATATGGGCGTCGTGCAGCACCAGGTCTTCGAGATGCACCAGTTCGCCCGCCACCCACAAGGCGCCGACGGCATCGAAAAAGTGGCGGCGCTCGGAAAAACCGTCGGCAATCGAGGATCGCAGCGCGCGCTCGTCCAGCCGTGCCAAGGCATCTTCCGCCCGAACGAAGAGTGGCAGCAGCGTCATCACCGATGTGGTATCGATCTCGTGCTTCATCGCCAGACGTCTCCGGTCAGGCTGGCCTGTATCTCGCGAGAGATCGGTGTTGGGCGCATACGGCGCGCTCTGATGTGTCCCGTCAACGCTTTGAAAGATCGTCCTGCCGCGAACATGCCCGGCTATTCCTGCTTTATGGGGGCGGTAAATGTTGATCACCAGCCCGTTCTTTGTCCTCGGCATGTGGGCCAACGCCAGGCGGACCATTATCAGTAAAGGATCGCACGATTCGAAAATGGCAGCAATCTTCAGCGTCGATCGGTCGCTGGTTGCCCACCGCCGGTTTGATCCATGCCCTTGCGGCACCGGACCATGTACGTCAAAAGCAGGAAGAATTGATCAGGAGAGCCGGCGTGCGCCATATCTATGTCATCGGTATCGGAACGGGAAATCCCGAGCACGTCACCATCCAGGCCATCGGCAGGATGAACGCCGCCGACATGATCTTCCTGCCGACGAAAGGCGAGGAGAAGGAGACGCTCGCTTCCGTCCGCCGCGAGATTTGCGAGCGCTTCGTCACCAATGCGACGACCCGGATCGTCGAGTTCGCCATTCCTCAGCGCAAGACGGCTGACCGCAGCTATGTCGAAAGCGTCGATGATTGGCACGCGACGCTGGCGCAGACCTATGTGCGGCTGATCAACGATCTTCCCGAAGACGGAACCGGCGCTTTCCTCGTCTGGGGCGATCCGAGCCTTTATGATAGCGTGATCCGTATCATCGAGCGGGCAAGGGAGCTCGGCACCGTCGATTTCGACTTCAGCGTCATTCCCGGGATCACCAGCATCCAGGCCCTGGCGGCAAGCCATCGCATTCCGATCAACATGGTCGGTAAACCGGTCGAGATCACGACGGGGCGGCGGCTTGTCGAACATGGGAACCGGGCGGATAGCACCGTGGTCATGCTGGATGGAGAGCAGGCTTTCTCCAAGATCGAGGATCCGGATGCCGAGATCTTCTGGGGCGCATATCTTGGTACGGATGATGAGATCGTGCGTTCGGGGCGGCTCGGTGACATCGCAGCGGATATCGTGAAGCTGCGCGCGGAAGCGCGAGCGCGACATGGTTGGATCATGGATATCTACCTGCTGCGCAAGGGCCGCGATTTCGACGACCTCTGACTGGCAAATGGTTTTGCCCCGCGCTTCGCGATCATGCGGGGGCAGGGCTGCAGGAAATGACGAGATGGCACGCGACGAGCGCATCGAGACGGATATTGCAGGCGAAGCCGCGCAACCCTATGCGCGCCGCGGCGCCTGTCCGACCCTGGCGCAGCCGATGCCGACGGGTGATGGCCTGCTCGCGCGCCTGCGTCCGCAGGGCGGCATCCCGACGGTCGATCAGTGCGCTCAGCTCGCCCATGCCGCGTTGCTGTGTGGTAACGGTTTGCTCGAGATCACGGCACGGGGCAGCCTCCAGATCAGAGGGCTACGGCCGGAAACGGTTGATCCCTTTGCCGAAGCGGTGGATGCGGCGGGCATCATCGTTTCGCCCAATCCCGTGATCGAACTGCCGCCGCTGCATGGTGAGGCGTTCGGTGATGTCGCGGATGCCGCCGCGATGGAATTGCTGCTGCGCGAACGGCTCGCCAAGCATCTGCAGGCGCCAGGGCTTGCGCCGAAGCTGTCGATCATCGTCGATGGCGGTGGGCACTTCGATCTCGCCGACGTCACGGCCGATATCAGGCTGCTGGCCATTTCGGCGGAAGAGTGGATGGTCGCCATCGCTGGAGATGGCGCCGGTGCTCGTCCGGTTGCCGTCGGTACTGCCGATAGGGCGATCGCGGCGGTCGGTGATTTGCTCAAGCTGCTGCTTTCGATCGGCTGGCAGAAGCGTTGTCGCGATGTCGATCCGGAGCGGCTGGTATCTGTCTTCCCGGATATGCACGCCATTTCGCGCCAGCCACGTGCGGGCGAGACGCCATCGGTTGGCATCCATGCAATGGAAGACGGTACGGCGGTGATCGGTCTCAAGCCGCGTTTCGGGCAAATACACGCGAACGACCTGCTGGAGTTTCTGGCATTCCTCGGCGATCTCGATGTGACCGACATCCGACCGGCGCCCGATCGCTGTCTTTTCATAACAGGCTTGAGCGAAGAGAGCGCGGCGGCAGTGTGGCAATCGGCGGAGCGCTTCGGTCTATCCGCTGATAGCGACGATCTCTCATCGCGCATCGCCACGTGTGCCGGGGCAGGCGCCTGCGCGTCGAGCTTCTATGCCACCAAGGCATTGGCTGAGGCGGTGATCGAGCGGTGTCCCGAGGTGCTGGACGGCTCGCTCGATCTGCATTTGTCCGGCTGCGCCAAGGGTTGCGCGCATCCGCGCCCCGCCTTCACGGTCTCGGGCGCCGCAAACGGCTATAATCTGGTGCTGGACGGTCTCGCGTCGGATGCGCCCGATGCACAGATTGCTGGTAGTGACATCAATTCCGCTATAGAGAGGCTTTCCCGTCTCATCAAAAGTGAAAGACAAGCTGGCGAATCTGCTAGGGCCTGTCTCGACAGGGTGGGGACGGCCACGATTACGCGAGCACTGCGACAGGAATAGGAATGCCAGACTACGATTACATCCACAGCGGTGACGCCATCTATGAGCGGTCGTTTGCGATTATTCGCAGCGAAGCCGATCTGTCGCGGTTTTCCGCCGAGGAGGCCGACGTTGCCGTGCGCATGATCCATGCCTGTGGACTGGTTGAAGCCGCCGAGCATTTCGTGTTCGCACCGCATTTCGTCAGCGCGGCGCGCGCGGCGCTGCATGCCGGTGCGCCGATCTTCTGCGACGCCGAGATGGTGGCGCACGGCGTGACCCGCACCAGGCTTCCCGCCAGGAACGATGTGCTCTGCACATTGCACGATCCGCGCACCGCGGAGCTGGCGAAGGAGACCGGAAACACGCGTTCGGCCGCCGCCCTTCACCTCTGGAAGGATCGTCTTGCCGGCAGCGTTGTCGCGATCGGCAATGCACCGACCGCGCTCTTCCACCTG
Organism: Rhizobium sp. Rhizsp42; assembly: GCF_047304155.1. NCBI lineage: Bacteria > Pseudomonadati > Pseudomonadota > Alphaproteobacteria > Hyphomicrobiales > Rhizobiaceae > Rhizobium > Rhizobium sp. Rhizsp42. The sequence goes on from NZ_JBGLYS010000041.1 coordinate 4,184, forward strand.
CTCGAACTGTTGCGCGATGGCGCGCCGAAGCCGGCGGCGATCATCGGCATGCCTGTCGGTTTCGTCGGAGCGGCGGAATCCAAGGATGCCTTGGCGGAGAATTCCTACGGCGTTCCCTATGCGATCGTACGCGGACGCCTTGGTGGCAGCGCCATGACGGCAGCTGCCGTCAACGCTCTGGCGAGGCCCGGCCTATGAGCGGCGCTGGTCGTCTCATCGGCGTTGGCACCGGTCCCGGCGATCCGGAACTGCTTACCGTCAAGGCCGTCAAGGCTATCGAAGCGGCTGACGTGATCGCCTATTTCGCCAAACGCGGCAGAGGCGGCAACGGCAGGGCGATCGTCGAGCACCTGATCGGGGCAGACGCGGTCATGCTGCCGCTCTACTATCCGGTGACCACCGAGATCGAGAAGAATGAAGCCGAATATCGGCGCCAGATCACCGATTTCTACGAGGAGTCGGCGGCGGCTGTCGCCGCGCATCTCGATGCCGGCCGCACCGTGGCAGTCCTCAGCGAGGGCGATCCGCTTTTTTATGGCTCCTACATGCACCTGCATGTGCGCCTCGCCAACCGCTATCCGACCGAGGTCATCCCCGGCATCAGCGCGATGTCCGGCTGCTGGTCGCTTGCCGGCATTCCGATCGTGCAGGGCGACGACGTATTGTCGGTTCTGCCCGGCACCATGGCCGAACAGGAGCTCGAGCGTCGCCTCTCTGATACGCACGCTGCGGTGATCATGAAGGTCGGTCGCAACCTGCCGAAGATCCGCCGCGCGCTGCAGGCGTCCGGGCGTCTTGCCGAAGCGGTCTACGTCGAGCGCGGCACTATGGCCAACGCGGCGATGATCAAGCTCGCGGATCGCCCCGAAGGCGACGCGCCCTACTTTTCGCTGGTGCTGGTTCCCGGCTGGGAGAGCAACCGATGAGCGGGCAGCTTTTCGTCATCGGCACCGGCCCAGGCAATCCCGATCAGATGACGCCGGAGGCGCAGGCCGCCGTTTCGAAGGCCACAGTCTTTTTGGGCTACGGCCCCTATCTCGATCGCCTGAACCTGCGGGCCGACCAGATACGTCAGGCCTCGGACAACCGTGAGGAGCTGGATCGCGCGGGCGCCGCGTTGCGGGCCGCGTCCGAGGGCGCGATCGTCTGTGTCGCCTCGGGTGGCGACCCTGGTGTGTTCGCCATGGCGGCTGCGGTCTGCGAGGCGGTCGACAATGGTCCTGATGCGTGGCGGGACGTCGATCTCGTCATCCTGCCGGGGATCACCGCCATGCTGGCAGTCGCCGCCCGTGTCGGCGCCCCGCTTGGCCATGATTTTTGCGCGATCTCGCTCTCCGACAATCTGAAGCCCTGGGCGACGATCGAAAAGCGTCTTGCTGCCGCAGCCGAAGGCGGTTTCGTGATCGCGCTTTATAATCCGATCAGCAAGGCGCGTCCTTGGCAGCTTGGAAAGGCGTTCGAGCTGCTGCGTAAAAAGCTTCCTGGCTCTACGCCCGTCATCTTCGGTCGCGCCGCCGGACGGCCGGACGAGCGCATTTCCATTCAGCCGCTCGATGTCGCGGATGCCGCGACGGCCGATATGGCGACCTGCGTGATCATCGGCTCGGCGGAGACGAAGATCATCGAACGCAAGGGCAGGGCCGATCTCATCTATACCCCTCGTTTCAGCCCGGGGGCAGCAGGTGATTGATCATCGCCAAGGCCTCGTCGACGGTGGCGACCGTGGGGATGGCGGGCGCTTCGGCGCGGCCGATCATGATCACCTCGATGCCGAGCGCGCGCGCGGCGGCGATCTTGGCATACGTGGCCGAGCCGCCGCTGTTCTTGGTGATGACCACGTCGATGCGGTGTTCCCGCAGCAACGCGACCTCGCGCTCGACATCGAAGGGGCCGCGGTCGAGAAGATAATGGGCATGGGGAAGCTGGAGTTGCGGATCGACCGGGTCCACGCTTCGGATCAGATAGTGGTGCTGCGGGGCCGCATCCGCCTTGTGCGCCTCCTGGCGACCGATGGCGAGAAACACACGGCGCGGCGCGCTCCCGATTTTCGCGATGGCATCCTGAACACTCGCGACATGCCGCCAATTGTCGCCCGCCTCGGCCTGCCAGGGCGCGCGGCGAAGGCAAAAGGCGGGCAGGCTGGTGATCGTGGCGGCTTGCGCGGCGTTTTGCGAGATGCGCGCTGCAAAGGGATGAGTGGCGTCGACCAGCAGGTCGAATTTCTCGTCACGCAGAAAACGCGCGAGCCCCTCCGCGCCGCCAAATCCGCCGACGCGGGTGGGCAGCGACTGTGGAGCGGGTTTTACCGTTCTGCCGGCAAGCGACAGCAGGGCATCGTAGCGCGGCTGAGTGGCCAAAGCCATGGCGAGCGCGCTTGCCTCGGTCGTCCCGCCAAGCATCAGAATGCGGATTTTGCTCATGGCTGATATATCTTCCGCTCCCGGCCAACCTTGGCTGACTATTATCGGTATCGGCGAAGATGGTCCAGCAGGGCTGGGCGATGAGGCCAAGCGGCTGATCGCCGCCGCGTCTGTTGTTTTCGGCGGCGCCCGTCATCATGCGCTGATGGCCGGTCTCATAGAGGGGGAATGCCTGGCTTGGGAGAGCCCGTTCGAGCGCTCGATCGCGGCAATCGCCGCGCGACGTGGTTCACCTGTCGTGGTTTTGGCTTCGGGTGATCCGTTTATCTATGGCGTGGGCGCCACGCTGTCGCGGAGCGTCGACGCCACGGAGATGCGCACGATACCGGCGCCGTCATCCTTGAGCCTTGCCGCTTCGCGGCTGGGCTGGCCGTTGCAGGACGTTGCTAGCGTTTCGCTGCATGGACGCCCGATCGATCTCATCCGCCCGCATCTGCACCACGGCCGGCGCATCATCGCGCTCACCTCCGATCAGGAGTCGCCGAAGCAGCTCGCGGCTTTGCTCGGGGCCAACGGCTTTGGCCGGTCGCGGCTGCATGTGCTCGAAGCGCTTGGCGGCGAGCGTGAGCGTGTCAGGGCCTGCCAAGCCGATGCGTTCGATCTCAAGGACATCGATCCGCTGAACGTCTGCGCCATCGATGTTGTGGCCGGCGAGGGCGCCCGTGTGCTTGCCTTTGCGCCCGGCCTCGACGATGCGCTCTTCGAGCACGATGGCCAGATCACGAAGCGAGAGATCCGGGCGTTGACGCTGTCGACGCTGGCGCCCCGGCATGGCGAGCTGCTGTGGGATATCGGCGCTGGCTCCGGCTCGATCGGCATCGAGTGGATGCTGTGTGACCCGTCGCTTCGGGCGATCGCCATCGAGCAATCTAGCGAGCGAGTTTTGCGCATTGCGCGCAATGCGGCCGCCTTCGGCGTGCCGGGGCTTGCGGTCGTGGAAGGCGCGGCGCCACAGGCGTTGCAATCGCTGCCGGCACCCGACGTTATCTTCGTCGGTGGCGGGGGCAGCGAGGATGGGGTAATGGAGGCGGCGATCGCGGCGCTGAAAAGCGGCGGCCGGCTGGTTGCCAATGCCGTGACGCTCGAGATGGATGCGAAATTGCTGGCGTTGCACGCGAGCCTGGGCGGGTCGTTGACCCGCATCGACATTTCCCGCGCCGGTGCGATCGGCGCGATGACGGGCTGGCGCCCAGCAATGCCCGTCACGCAGTGGCACTGGGTCAAGGATTGAGGACAAGGATATGACCGTTCATTTCATCGGCGCTGGCCCGGGTGCCGCGGATCTCATCACCGTGCGCGGCCGCGACCTCATCGGCAAGTGCCCCGTTTGCCTCTATGCCGGCTCGATCGTTTCGCCCGATCTTCTCGCCTATTGCCCGCCGGGAGCGCGGATCGTCGATACGGCTCCGATGTCGCTAGATGAGATCGAGGCCGAATATCTGCGCGCGGCCAATGCCGGCGAGGATGTTTCGCGCCTGCACTCGGGTGATCTATCGGTCTGGAGTGCCGTTGCCGAACAGATCCGCCGCCTCGAGAAGCATGGCATTGCCTACACGATGACACCAGGTGTGCCGTCCTTTGCTGCTGCCGCCGCGGCACTCGGGCGCGAACTGACCATTCCCGAGGTCGCACAGAGCCTAGTTCTGACCCGCGTATCAGGCAGGGCGTCACCGATGCCAGGTGGCGAAACCCTGACGCAGTTTGGCGCCACGGGCGCCACGCTCGCCATCCATCTCGCCATTCACGCCCTTGACCGGGTCGTCAGCGACCTTACGCCGCTTTACGGGGCCGAATGCCCCGTTGCAATCGTCGTGAAGGCGAGCTGGCAGGATGAGCGGATCGTGCGCGGGACGCTCGGTGATATCGAGGCCAAGGTGGCCGCGGAGCCGATCGAGCGGACGGCGATCATCTTCGTCGGCCCATCCTTGTCGTCGACCGATTTTCGCGAGAGCTCGCTTTACGATGCGACCTATCAGCGTCGCTTCAGAGGCCGACAGTAAAACCGCCGCAAGACTTGGACTTCCAGCCGCGCACTTGCTGGCTTGTATGCCTCGCGCGCCGGGCAATCGGCGTGCGGTAAGGCTTAATGTTATCCACAGCGCCCAATATCCCCGAAGATTGCCCTGAAAACCCGGCTCGAGTGGTAAACGAGGGATTAACCAATTGGATTAGCTTGGTTTCGTGATCCGTTACAATGTCGTTGCTACAGTATTTCCCAGGGATGACGTTGCTTCGTCTATGCCAGAACAATACGGGATTTGGCACTATACCGTGACGCGAAAACAGAAACGATTATTATCGTTAAGAAACGGTATTTCTAAAGAATAATTGCCATACGCTTCTTGGTTGATGTTTTTGCTTCGGAGTAAAAATTAATTCCTGTTTTTATCTGCAGGTGGTATAATTTTATATACTGAGCATTTTTAATCTAAATCTGACGAAATATTTTGTATTGATTGTCGCTACTGATGTATGTAGGTTCTTAATAAAGTAGAAACCACACGCAATAAGTGATCCAAAACGGATAAACTACTTTACTGACTTAATACACGCCGATGTCCCCCGAGTATTGCATTTCGTTGCGAATGGTCACCTCTAACACTATTGAGTATGAGGCTAGTATGAATTACGTACCTTCGGAATTTGAAAGCGGACGCACGCCTGTCAACAGACTTCAGGCCGTTGCCGTGGCACCCAGAGTTCTCAGCGAACTGGGCGAAGTAAAGGTTATCGGCGAAGACCGGTGCCTGCTTATCATCGACGGCAGAACACTCGAGCGGGAATGCCTCGCGACGACGCTGACGCAGAACGGCCTTGGCATGAAGGCTTGCGCGGTGGGCTCGGTGGCAGAATGGCGGCGCAAGAAAGATGCAACGCAGCGCGTCAAGGCGGTGCTGCTCAACATCGCCGGCCGTGCGTCGAGCGATGGCGCTCTTTACGAAGAGATCGCCAGCATCGCCACGGAACTCGCACCGGCGCCGGTCGTCATCCTCGCCGATGGTGACGATCTCAACCAGACGCTCCGGGCGATCGAGCATGGCGCTCGCGGCTTCATTCCCACTTCCGTGGGCATCGAAGTTTGCGTTGAAGCCATCGGGCTGGCAGTTGCGGGCGGCACCTTCATCGTGGCGGGCAAGGCCTTCACATCGTCGGCTCCTGTCGACAACGCGCCGCGGCAGAAAGAGCTCTCTCGCATGTTCACGCTGCGCCAGGCCGAAGTCGTCCAGGCGCTGCGCAAGGGCAAGGCGAACAAGATCATCGCCTATGAGCTCAATCTGCGCGAAAGCACCGTGAAGGTTCACATCCGCAACATCATGAAGAAGCTGAAGGCGACCAACCGTACCGAGGTTGCCTACAAGCTGAACGATCTGTTCCAGTCCGACTCGCGCTGGAGCGCCTCGGCGGACTAGGTCAGGCTAGGCGGTGCCATCCGTGCTGACCGGGTGGTTCTCGCTAATGGCGCCGGATGGACTCCGCGATCCTTTATCACCTGTTCGTGTTTCCTGGCCGTCGGGATGTACCCGGCGGCCAAGAATTTGTCGGTAGCCCTTCTTCGAGAACGGCTGGAACAGCTGCCCAATAAAGTTGTCGGAGACGCGGCCGCTGATCCCGATATCCGTCGACGGGCGGCGGTCGGGATTGAAGTAGGTGCCGAACAGCTGATCCCACAGGACCAGGTTCTCGCCGTAGTTCGTGTTGCCCTCGGCCAGCACCCGCGAGTGATGCCAGCGATGCAAGCCCGGTGTGCTGAATATCAGATCGAGCGGGCCCGTGCGCACGTCGATGTTGCAGTGGGTGAGAAGGCCGATGAAGGCCGTCACGGCGCCGATCCATAGAAACACCGGCAGCGGCGCGCCCAGGAGATAGAGCGGAAGCTGGCTGAGCGCAATCTTGAACAGCGAGTCCATGAAATGGAATCGGCCGGTATTCACGACCCAGAGACGCTCGACACTGTGGTGAAGGGCATGAAACCGCCAGAGCGACAGTATCTCGTGGGCCGCGCGGTGGGCGACGTATAGTCCGAATTCGGCGATTACCAAGCCGAGGAACACCTGAAGCGCCAGCGGCCAACTGCTGGGCCAGATATCGGGTATGCCGACAACAAAGGGATGCGCAACGGTCGCGACCGCCATCGGCGCGGTCGCACCCAGTGCGGCGGCCAGCTGAACGCCACCCTTGCTCAGCAGCGTATGCGCGACGTCATTGAACGTCTCGCCGTCCCGCTGCAGCCACTGCTTTTCGAATGGCATCACGCGCTCGAAAAGCGCAATTGCGCAGACGATCGCCAGGTAGACCACGTTGAACCACAGCAGAGGCGCATGGCTCTGAAAGGCGAACCCCGCGCCTATCAGGCCGGCTGAAAATAGCGCTGGCCACAGCATCCATGAAAGCAGCGCGTGGGTAATCGATGCGCTCTTGTCGGTCACGTGTTATCTCCGCCAAATTTCGAAGTCATTCGTTGATACACTACGATTGTGGCTCGTATGCAATATCGCGCGTTTAAGCAACCGCGCGCACAAACACACCACGTCAATCACCTGCCGCATCCTTAATGTATGCTGGACCAAAACTAGCCATTGTCCCCTATGCAACTTCTTGCTAGGTGCACAGCATCATTAATGCCGCATCCAGGCTGCCATATCATGCATTTCCGCGCTTCAGACACCTCGCCCAACCCGCTCGTTGGTATTGCACTGTCATGCGCAGGCTATTCGCTGTTTGCGATCCAGGATGCGATCGTGAAATGGCTGGTTGCGGACTATGCGGTGCCGCAAATTCTGTTCATCCGTAGCGTGATCATCGTTGCGGTCGCGGGCTTCATGGTCAGGCGCTTGCGCCATCCGTCCATCTTGAAAAGCGCGCATCGCGGTTCGCTCGTCCTGCGCGCCCTGCTTATGCTGGGCGCCTGGATGGCATATTACTCGGCCGCCAGGCATCTCGGCCTTGCCGAGATCACGACCTTATACTTCTCGGCCCCCATCATTGTCATCTTCCTTTCCATCTTCGTATTGAAGGAAAACGTAGGCCCGATGCGATGGTTCGCCTGCTTTGCGGGCTTTGCCGGCGTCATACTTGCAGCCAATCCTACGCATTCGCCAAGCCTTGCGCCGACGCTCATGGTGCTGTTTGCAGGCTTCTGCTGGGCGTGGAGCACGGTGCTTGTCCGCTTGGTCAGCCGCTTCGAGAGCACGTTCAACCAGATGATGGCGACCAGCTTCCTTTTCGCCATCGCTTGCGGGATCATGCTGCCGTGGGTTTGGAAGTCGCCCGATCTTACCGGCTGGGCATTGATGCTGGGGCTCGGGGCTGTATCGGCGCTCGGCCAATTCCTGCTCTATGAGGGATACCGACACGCGCCGGCGTCCACGCTTGCTCCCATGGAGTATAGCGGCCTCGTCTGGGCGTTTCTCTTGGGCTACCTCATCTGGTCAGAAGTCCCAACGGTGAACGTCGTTGCCGGCGCGGTTGTGATCGTCTGCTCTAGCCTCCTGCTTGTGTGGTGGGAGCGTCGTGCCGTACTTGCCAGCCCCGCCTGATCGCCTGATCGTTTCGCGCCAAAGTGCTATTGCTGGTCGTCGCGCTACGCGAGCCACAAGTGCAGCCGAAAGAATACTTCCGGTTGCCGTTCTTTCTTTGTCCGTTATTATAAGTAACGCAATTGTAATTATCGGTATATCCGAAATGATGACGCCTCAGCCTGAATATACCGATGTCAATGATTGGTGTTTCTGTTAGGTTTGTTGCTGTTGCTGCTCGCTTCAGTCTTCGTCGTTTCATAATGAAATTTGACTATTGCATCGCTGAATTTTTGCGCTTAGCATTGTTTCACGTTAATAATAAAGTGAACGAGAGCAATATCGTCGAGTGTGGCTTCCTTAGAGTGTATGTATAGTGTCCGGAAATTTCTTTTCCGGAGGTGTTTTTTTGTGTGCTTTCGGGGGAAGAAATGAGAAAACAACTAAAAATCGGCGCTCACGCTGATCAAGGTCCTGGAGAGATACTTCATCGACCATGTCTTGAGCGCCTCTCCGCCGTTCGCCCTGCCTTTGGTCAATTCACCTCTAAGCTCTCGCTGTCGTTGATAAATAGGAGGTCGGCGCATGAAGCCGCTCGTCGGCGACATTCGCTGCTGAGAAAATCTCACCGATCGCGTGCTTTTTGCGTTGTCGTTCCGCCAACCGGCGAGCTGACATCTGAGCGCGCAAGCTGCTCTTCATCGCGACATGAGTGAGATGACATTTGAGGCGCATGCTGATGACAGAGGGACTTACGAAGATCTTGCTCGCTGATAGTCAGGCCGTTCGATGCGCGCAGGCTGGGATGGTCCGCCGGCCATTGCGCGCGAGGCAGCTCGCTCTTCTATCGATCTATCGGGCGCGAAATAAAAAGGGACGTAAGTCCTGTGTTCGCAGCGTCGATAACAGAGGTCGATGACGATGGCGTGGAAGAGTGCGCGCAAGCGTAGCGTTACATTTCGCAAGCGCCGCCAGCGGGATGAGCCCTTCGCCTGGAGCATGCAGCCCTATCGTGAGACCGGGCCACGGGTCATGACCTGCATGGCGCTCGTGATGCCGGAAAATGGGTCCGGCCTTGGGCGTGCCCATAATTGGATCGTTCTGATCAGCAACGAGATCAAGGCCCGTGCCTATCAGCAAATGACGGTTGAAATGCAGGGCGGGTCATTTGGCTTCGATGGCGATGACGACGATCCGCTGGACGAGTGACGGCGCCACAGAAATGAGCGTTTCGATGAGTAATTCGCTTTATTTAAAAGTATAGAATCGTAATTTTTGGTTTTAATATTGAATATATATTTATTCTGAAGTCGGGCATCGCTGCCGTTGAATGAATAACTCCTGTTTGTCGATGAAGTTGCCGATAGGCGTGAAGCCTCCAAAGATTTCGTATCGTGATTTTATGACCAATCCTTGGTATGTGGCGACCGCATGTTTCCAAACTTGAGAGCCCTATCGTCGTAAAATATTATACTACCGGAGTGGTCGGCATTTGTGGGCATCTAAAGCGCCTACTCTTGGTTTGTATTTTTGAAGATTTACTCCAACGTCAAGTCGTATAGTCGACAAGACTGTAACGCGAAACGCATTCCTACTTTAAAATACTAAATAAGGAGTATTCCTGGGCGAATTGTTGGGCGTATTAATCTTGTGTTAACTAGGCTGGCGGGTTGAGGAAAACGTTATGACCATGCCAGTGGAACAAAGCTGGAGCGTGCGGCTTTCAGCCAGAAATGATCGACGGTGGTTTAGCTTCAATACTGTCGCGACCACTTACGTTGCGGCCATCCTCGATTTCGCGGTGTTATTCTTCGCGAGCGCCGGAGGATACATGCTTTATGAACAGGTATTCTTGGGGATGGATGACGACCTGTCCCGATATGCTGGCATTGGCCTGCTGGTCGCGACCGCTTTCGTTCTTGCGATGGGCGGTGCCCACGCCTATCGCCCGGCCGGGCTACTGTCGTTTCGCAGACAGATGGCAATTGTCTGCACGTTTCTGCCAGCGGTCGTTGCGTTTCTTCTCGCGATTGTCTTTTTCCTGAAGATTGGCACAATGGTGTCGCGTGGTGCGATAATCTCCGCAGCCGTGCTGTCGTTTGGCGCACTGACGACGCTGCGGCTGGTATGGTGCTCTTACCTGAACCGTGCGGTTGCTCATGCAGCTTTTCCGACCAGACGCGTGTTGTTGATCTGCCCCGATTCCACGCCGGTTGAGCCTCTCATCCACAAGGCTGCGCTTGGCGGCTTGTCCATCAAACATACGATGCACCTCCGCGGCGTCGATGAGCCTCCTTACCTGCTGCATGAAAAGCTTCAGAAGAACGGCATCGCTGATGTCGATGAGGTTCTGGTTGTCTGGGGCGACTATGCCAACGCCGCTGTTCTCGAAGAGTGCCTCTCGGCATTGCGTGAGTTCTGCGTACCGGTCAGCGTGATGTTCTCCGGTCTCGTTGGCGATATTGCCCAGGGTTTTGCTCAGGATATCGGCGAGAACCGGGCATTCCAGATCCATCGCCCGCCGCTCGGCCTGGTCGAGCGTATCGTGAAGCGCTTGTTCGATATCGGCTTTTCGATTGGCGCGCTGACGGTAACCCTTCCGCTCTGCGTCCTCGTGGCGATCGCCATCAAGTGCGACAGCCGCGGTCCCGTCTTCTTCATGCAGTGCCGCAAGGGGCATAATGGAAAGCCGTTCAGGATCCTGAAGTTCCGGAGCATGACTGTCATGGAAGACTCCGGCGACATTCGCCAGGCGACGCGCAACGATCCGCGCGTCACCCGCGTCGGCGCCTTTATCCGCTCAACGAGCATCGATGAACTGCCGCAGTTCTGGAACGTGCTGCGCGGCGAGATGTCCGTGGTCGGCCCGCGCCCGCATGCACTGGCGCATGACGATCTCTATGGAACGCTGATCGCGCAATACGCCTCTCGCCGCCACGTTAAGCCGGGTCTGACAGGCTGGGCGCAGATCAATGGGCACAGGGGCGAGACCCCCACGGTCGACCGGATGGCGGACCGGGTGCGGCACGACATTTGGTACATCAATAATTGGTCGTTGTGGCTGGATTTGAGGATCGTCGTGATGACGGCGATCGGCTTGCAGGATCGGAGCAACGTCTACTGAAATTTCGTCGTCAATCCTGGTGTTTGCGTTGGTTGAGAGGTGCGTAGGCGATGATACTTGTAACTGGGGGAGCCGGCTTCATTGGCTCGAACTTTGTGCTGGATTGGCTGGCGGAGCACGACGAGCCGGTCGTCAATCTCGATGCGCTGACCTATGCCGGCAATTTGAATAACCTGCGGTCTCTCGAGAACGATCCTCGCCATATCTTCGTGCATGGCAACATTGGCGACGCGGCGCTTCTCAGCGATCTCTTTGCGCGCCAAAAACCCCGGGCGGTCGTCAATTTCGCGGCCGAAAGCCATGTGGACCGGTCGATCCACGGGCCGGAAGATTTCATCCAGACCAACATTCTCGGTACGTTTCGTCTGCTGGAAGCAGCACGCGCCTATTGGGGTGGCCTCCAGAACAAATCAGATTTCCGCTTCCTGCACGTTTCGACCGACGAGGTCTTCGGGACGCTGAGCGCCGATGACCCCGCTTTCAACGAGGAAACCAGCTACCGGCCGAACAGCCCGTACTCCGCCAGCAAGGCGGCGAGCGACCATCTGGTTCGCGCCTATTTCCATACTTACGGCTTTCCTGTCGTTACGACCAACTGCTCCAACAACTACGGTCCGCTGCATTTCCCGGAAAAGCTCATTCCGCTGGTGATCCACAACGCGCTGAAAGGTCGTCCCCTGCCGATCTATGGCGATGGCATGCAGATCCGCGATTGGCTCTACGTAAAGGACCACTGCAGCGCGATCCGTCGCGTGCTGGAGGCCGGGCGCCTGGGCGAAACCTATAATATCGGCGGCTGGAACGAGCGCGCCAACCTTCACGTCGTCACCACGCTCTGCGAGGTCCTCGACGAGCTGCAGCCGCGACCCGATGGCAAGAAATACAGCGAGCAAATCGCCTTCGTCACCGATCGCCCCGGACACGACCGGCGCTACGCTATCGATGCGCGCAAGATCGAGGCCGAGCTTGGCTGGCGGCCGGCCGAGACCTTCGAGAGCGGCATTCGCAAGACCGTCCGATGGTATCTCGACAATGCCGAGTGGGTCGAGAACGTCACCTCAGGCAGCTACCGCAACTGGGTGGAGAAGCAATACGCATGACCGTGCTGCTTCTTGGAAAAAACGGGCAACTGGGACGCGGACTTCAGCGCACGCTGCTCCAATTCGGCAGTCTCGTAGCCTTCGCGCGCGACGAGTTTGATCTCGACAAACCGGAAACAATCGCCGACCGTCTTGATGCCGTCCGCCCTGATATCATCGTCAATGCGGCGGCGTATACGCAGGTCGATCTTGCCGAAACGAATGCCGACGCGGCGTTTCGGGCAAACCACCAGGCCGTGAAGGCGTTAGCGGATTACGCCCGCCGGAGCGACGCGCTGCTGGTTCATTATTCGACGGACTATGTCTTCGATGGTGGACAGGAGACGCCCTATCGCGAGAGCGACGAGACGCATCCGTTGAATGTCTACGGAGAGTCTAAACGTGCCGGTGAGTTGGCGATCGCCGAGTCCGGTTGCCGGCATCTTTTGTTTCGCACCAGCTGGGTCGTCTCGGCCGATGGCACGAATTTCGTGAAGACGATTTTGCGCCTGGCGCGGGAGTGTCCGAACCTGCGGATCGTCGCGGACCAGTTCGGGGCTCCGACGGCCGTCGAGCTGCTTACCGATGTCACTGCACTTGCAATTGCCGCGAACCGGCGCGGTGGGCTTGCCGACGGGACATATCACTTGACCGCATCGGGACGAACAAGCTGGCACGGACTTGCCCGACATATTGTCCAGAAGGCGATTGAGATCGGCTTCGTGTCGGCGGTCGATCCCGCCGATATCGAAGCAATCACGACCGAGGAATTTCCACGGCCCGCTGCGCGGCCGCGCAATTCGTCGCTCAATACGGATGCTTTGAGTTCCGCCCTTGGGCTGACCCTGCCCGAATGGACGGTGCATGTGGATCGCGTACTTGATCAATTGAAGGAACGGGGGTGGGCGCTGTGACCCGAAAAGGCATCATTCTCGCCGGTGGATCCGGCACACGTCTTCATCCGGCGACGCTTGCCATGAGCAAGCAGTTGCTGCCTGTCTTCGACAAGCCGATGATCTATTATCCGCTGAGCACGCTGATGCTGGCCGGCATCCGCGACATCCTGATCATCTCCACGCCGCTGGATATTCCTCGTTTCGAGCAGCTGCTGGGAGATGGTAGCGCCTGGGGCGTCAAGTTTTCCTACGCCGAACAGCCATCGCCCGATGGTCTGGCGCAGGCCTTCATCATCGGCGAGAAGTTTCTCGATGGCTCGCCGTCGGCGCTCGTGCTCGGCGACAACATCTTCTACGGCCACGACCTGCCGATCCTTCTGGCAAGCGGCATGTCGGTCGATCGCGGCGCGACGGTTTTCGCCTATCATGTGCTGGATCCGGAGCGGTATGGCGTCGTCGAATTCGACAGGCGCTTCAGGGCGGTCTCGATCGAGGAAAAGCCGGCGGAACCGAAATCGAATTACGCGGTGACTGGCCTCTATTTCTACGACGAACGCGCCGTCGAATTCGCCAAGTCGCTACGCCCTTCGCCGCGCGGCGAGCTTGAGATCACCGATCTGAACCGGCGTTATCTCGAAGACGGCAGCTTGACCGTTGAGATCATGGGCCGCGGCTATGCCTGGCTCGATACGGGAACGCATGATTCATTGCTCGACGCCGGGCAATTCATCTCGACGCTGGAACGGCGCCAGGGGCTGAAAGTATCCTGCCCCGAGGAAATCGCGTTTCGAAACGGTTGGATCACCGGCCGCCAGCTGGAGCAACTGGCAGCGCCGCTCTGCAAGAACGGATATGGGAAATACCTGATGCGACTTCTGGCGGAGGCAGGCTGACCGATGAAAGTCTCTTCGCTGGCAATTCCTGACGTCCTGCTGATTGAGCCCACCGTCTATGGCGATGAACGCGGCTTCTTTTTCGAGAGCTTTAACCAGGCCCGCTTCAACGAAGCGGCCGGGGCCGAGGTTTCATTCGTTCAGGACAATCACTCCAAGTCCGCCAAAGGCGTACTGCGCGGGCTGCACTACCAGATCAGCCAAGCCCAGGGAAAGCTCGTTCGGGCGGTCGAAGGCGAGGTCTTCGACGTGTCCGTGGATCTGCGGCGATCCTCTCCGACCTTTGGGCAATGGGTTGGTGAAATCCTGTCGGCGGACAACAGGCGCCAGCTCTACATTCCGCCGGGCTTTGCGCATGGCTTCGTGGTTCTGTCCGAAACCGCGCAATTTCTCTACAAGACGACTGATTTCTACTCGCCGCAACATGAGCGCGCCATCATCTGGAACGACCCGACGGTGAACGTCTCCTGGCCGATAGAGACAACCCCCACCCTTTCATCCAAGGATGCGCAGGCGCCGTTTATGAAAGATGCGGATCTTTTTCCGTAACGGCGTTTAGCGACTACCGCCGCATCTGTAGTAGGCAGACCTCAGACGAGGCGCGAAAGTTGCCGACGGTCGGCCGTCTTCTCCCGCTCCACCACATATCGTTGCCCTTGGTCCTTTCCGGATCGGTTTTGGTGTGTCACATAAGGTCGGCTAGCCATCGCCACTGGGAGGACGATTGTCGGAATGAGGGGAATTCGCCAACTGGCCAAGCATCTCGATATTTCGATCGGGACCGTGTCGCGGGCGCTGAATGGCAAACCGGATGTGAATGAGGAGACCCGCAAGCGCGTGCTGGCGGCGGCCGAAGAGCTTGGCTATGTCGCGAACCAGTCGGGCCGAAGCCTGCGGCAGGGTACGACCAACGTCATCGGGCTGATGATCGAGTCCAGCAAGGAAACGGTCGAAAACGCCGACAACTTCTTCCTCGGTCTGACGGGCGGTCTGCAGAGCGTGCTTTCGCGCCACAAGCTCGACCTTATCATGCTGCCTTGCCCGAATGACGAGGATCCTCAGGAATATCTGAAGCGCATGGTGGCGCGTCGTCTCGTGGATGCACTGATCATTTCCGCCACCCAGCGCATCGACAAGCGTATCGATTTCCTGGCGAAGGCGAAGATCCCCTTCGTCGCGCTTGGCCGCAGTTCGTCCGGCGGCAACTACAGCTGGATCGACCTCGATTTCGAAGGCGTCGCGGCCTCCGCCGTCGATCGGCTCGTAGCCAAGGGGCATCGACGGATCGCGATCGCGGTCCCATCAAGCGACGTCAATCTCGGCTATATCTTCCTCGATGCCTACCGCCGCTCGCTGGAACGCCACGGCATCGGCTATGATCCCGAGCTCGTCATTCGCGCGAAGTCGAGCGAGCAGGGTGGATATCAGGCCGGTCACGAACTCATTCGCCTAGAACCCCGGCCGACAGCGATCATTCTGATCTACGAATTGATGGCGATCGGGCTTTACCGGCGCATGGTCGAGGCGGGCATCATCCCGGGCCGGGATCTTGCCGTCATCGGCTTTCGCGAGGAGCCGCGCGCCCGGTTCCTTCAGCCGGCACTGACATGTTTCAGGATGTCGCTGCGCGACCTCGGCGCCGAGCTTGCGGAAACGCTGCTTGCGACCATGCCCGCCTATGCGGGTTTCTATCCCGGTGGCGCGCGCAACACGATTTGGCCGCTTGAGCTCGTTGCGGGCGAAAGCGATGCCTTCAGTCTTAACATCTGAATTTTCTAGAAAGCCAGCTCATGCAACCGCGCGATTTCCTCGAAGATCTCTTCTCCGCCGCTGTCAAGGCAGCTGATCCGTTGACAGGCATAACAGCCTATCTTCCAGCCAAGCCGAAAGGCCGAACGGTGGTGATCGGCGCCGGAAAGGGCGCGGCACAGATGGCGCAGGCGCTTGAGGGTGTCTGGGACGGCCCGCTCGAGGGCGTTGTGGTAACGCGCTATGGCTATGGCTGCGAGACTCGAAACATCGAGATCCTTGAAGCCTCGCATCCGGTCCCTGATCGCGCCGGTCTTGTGGCTTCGAAGCGGCTGATGGACGCGGTGAGCGGGCTTGGCGAGGATGATCTCGTCATCGCGCTGATCTGCGGGGGAGGGTCCGCCCTTCTGCCGTCGCCGCCCGAGGGACTGACGCTCGAAGACGAGATTGCCATGAACGAGATCCTGCTCGCGTCGGGCGCGCCGATTTCCGCGATGAACGTGGTACGCAAGCATCTCTCGACGATCAAGGGCGGCAGGCTGGCGGCGGCCACCAAGGCGCGTGTTGTAAGCATGGTCGTGTCGGATATCCCCGGCGACAACCCCGCTTATGTCGCTTCGGGCCCGACGGTTCCAGACAGCTCGACGCGGCACGATGCGCTTGACATCATCGCGCAATACAAGATGCCGCTGTCGCAGGCCGCGCTCGACTTTCTTGCGACGCCAGCTGCCGATGCGCCGAGCCCGGATGATCAGGTGTTCGGCCGGCACGAACATCATGTAATCGCCTCGGCCGGTGTTTCGCTAGAGGCCGCGGCAGCACTTGCCAGATCGCACGGGGTGGAAGCCGCCATTCTGTCGGATTCCATTGAGGGAGAATCTCGCGATGTCGCTTCGGTGCATGCGGCGATCGCCCGCGAAGTGCTTGCCAAAGATCGGCCGTTCCAAAAGCCGGTTGTTATCCTCTCCGGCGGGGAAACGACGGTGACGCTCCGAGGCAAGGGCGGAAAGGGCGGGCGTAACGGCGAATTCGCGCTCGCCATGGCGTTGGCGATACAGGGCCATGACATGCATGTGCTCGCCGCCGATACCGATGGCATTGATGGGTCCGAAGACAACGCCGGTGCCTTCGCCGATGGGAAGACGGTCGAACGATTGCGTGCCGCCGGTCTAGATCCGCGCCGCCTGCTCGATGGCAACGACAGCTATAGCGGCTTCGCTGCTGTCGGTGACCTGTTCGAGACCGGCCCGACGGGAACCAACGTCAACGACTTCCGCGCGATCTTGATCCGTTAATCGAAGAATCGAAATCTGATCCGATTACCTGCGTTCCCGCCGGAACGCGGGCGCAAAACAGTGCGAAATTTTTTCGTGCTGCGCTGCGGCGCAGTCGAGGTTAAGGCCCCGCATTTGCAGATGTTTTCCGCAGCATTTTTTGTCTGATCGCGTGGGATTGACAGCGAGAAACGTTTCCGCTTAGTATCGTAAACGTTTACGGGACAAGTTTCGGGAGGAAAGCCGGAGACTGTCCACGGGAGGAAATCGTGACATTGAATGCCGTTCTCTGCGGTTGCGGAGCCATGTCCAAGGGCTGGTTGCGCGCCATCAAGGAAACCCCGGCTCTTGCAGCCGAGATCGAGGTCAAGGGCCTCGTCGACGTCAATCCTGCGGCGGCTGAAAAGCTCGCCGAGGAGTTTGGTTTGAGCGGTGCCGTGATCGGCACTGACCTCGCCGACGTCATCGCCAAATCCAAAGCCGACATCGTCTTCGACGTGGTCATCCCGACCGCGCGCTTCAACGTGGTGTCGACGGCGCTGAAGGCCGGCTGCCATGTGCTGAGCGAAAAGCCGATGGCAACCTCGCTTGCCGAAGGGGCTGCGCTCATCGATCTCGCCGCCGAAACCGGCAAGGTGCACGCCATCATTCAGAACCGTCGCTTCATTTCGGGTGTTCGCCGCATGCGCCGCTTTGTCGAAAGCGGTGCCATCGGCGATATCACCGGCATCCATTGCGATTTCTTCCTGGCACCGCATTTCGGCGGCTTCCGCGAAGAGATGCAGAACGTGTTGCTGCTCGACATGGCGATCCATACCTTCGATGCCGCCCGCTTCGTCGCCGACAAGAAGCCGCTCGCCGTCTACTGCGTCGAGCGCAATCCCAAGGGTTCCTGGTACCAGCACGGCGCGTCTGCCAACGCCACATTCGAATTTGCCGATGACGTCGTCTTCACCTATCGCGGTTCCTGGTGCGCCGAAGGCGAGCGCACGAGCTGGGAAAGCCAATGGCGCCTCGTCGGCTCCAAGGGCATGCTGACTTGGGACGGCGAAGAGGGCTTCAAGGCTGCGACCGCTGGAAGCGAGCCCGGTCTGCTGCACGGCTTCACACCGGTCGAGGTTCCGGCACCAGGACATGACGAAGAGACACACGGCCACGCCAGCGTGATCGCAAGCTTCGTCGAGGCGATCAAGACGGGCAAGCGCCCGGAAACGGCAAGTTCGGACAACATCAGAAGCCTCGCCATGGTCTTCGGCGCGATCGAAAGCGCCAAGACCGGCAAGCGTATCGAAATTTCAGCATAAGGATTGAGATTGTGAGCAACCCCGCCAAGTCCATTCGCATCGGAACCATGGTCAGCGCGTCGAAGGGCGGCGCCGACAAGCGGATCGGCCAGATCGCCGATATGGGCTTCGAAAGCTTCGAACCCTTCTTCTGGCAGACGACCAACGGCCAGAACCTTGCCGAACTCGGAAAGCGCTGCGTCGATGCCATCGGCGACCGTGACATCACCATCTCGACGCTTGGGATGTTCGGCAACCCGCTCGAAACGACGGATATCGATCTCGATACCCTTCAGGGATGGAAGGATTGCATCGACAACGCGCATCACTTCGGCGCTACCTGCGTTGCCGGCTTCACCGGCCGTATCCGTGGCAAGGTGCTGACCGACAGCCTGCCGCGCTACAAGGAAATCTGGAGCGAGCTTGCCAAGCGTGCCGCCGACAAGGGCGTCAAGATCGCCTTCGAAAACTGCGCGATGGACGGCAACTGGCAGACGGGCGACTGGAATATCGCGCACAATCCGGATGCCTGGGAGCTCATCTTCAACGAGACGCCTGACGATAACATCGGCATCGAATGGGAGCCGTGCCATCAGATGGTTTATCTGATCGAGCCGCTGCCGCAGATCCGCAAGTGGGCGTCGAAAATTTTCCACGTTCACGGTAAGGATGCAACGATCCGCTGGGATGTCATCAAGGAGCATGGCATCTTCGGTAAGGAGAAGTTCGTGTTCATGCGGACGCCGGGCTTTGGCGACAGCAACTGGACGGACATCATTTCGGAACTGCGCCTCGCCGGCTGGTCGGGATCCATCGACATTGAAGGTTGGCACGATCCGGTCTATCGCGACGCGCTCGAGATGACCGGTCAGGTTCATGCGCTGAACCATTTGAAGCATGCCCGGGGCGGCGACTTCGTCGTCGATCCGGTTTGATGATATCGCGGCCGGCAAGGAGGAATTGCCGGCCTACGATCTAGGACAACCACAAAGGAGGAGAACCATGGCTATCCGTAAATTTGCAATGATCGGCGCGCTTGCGCTGGCGGGCGTGTCGCTCTTCGGCCTAGCCGCCAAAGCCGAAGACGTCACCCTGACCCTCTGGTCGCTCGACCGCGACATTCAGCCGGCGCCGAACCTGATCAAGGAGTTCAACGATCAGAACAATGGCATCAAGATCGAATACCGCCAGATCCAGTTCGATGACGTCGTCAGCGAATCGATGCGTGCGTTTTCGACCGGCAAGGCGCCCGATATCATCGCCATCGACAACCCGAACCACGCGATGTTCGCCGCCCGCAAGGCGTTTCTCGACCTGACCGACATGATCGCCAAGTCGACCGTCATCAAGCCCGAGAACTATTTCCCCGGACCGCTGAAGTCCGCTACCTGGGACGGCAAGCTCTACGGCGTGCCGAAGGCGACCAACACGATCGCGCTCTACTATAACAAGGACATGTTCAAGGCCGCCGGCCTCGATCCGGAAAAGCCGCCGCAGACTTGGGACGAGCTGGTCGCCGACGCCAAGAAGCTCACCGATCCGTCGAAGAACGTCTACGGCCTGACCTTCTCGGCAAAGGCCAACGAGGAAGGCACCTTCCAGTTCCTGCCTTGGGCGCAGATGGGCGGCGCGACCTACAAGACGATCAACGCTGATGGCGCGGTGAAGGCACTGACGGTCTGGAAGCAGATCATGGACGAGAAGCTTGCTTCTCCCGATACGCTGACCCGCAGCCAGTGGGATGCGACCGCGACTTTCAACGCCGGCAACGCGGCCATGGCCATCTCCGGTCCGTGGGAAATCGATCGCATGCTGACGGACGCCAAGTTTGACTGGGGTACGGCGCTGCTGCCGATCCCGCAGGAAGGCGCGACGCGTTCTTCGGCCATGGGCGACTACAACTGGGCGATCTTCTCTAGTTCCAAGCATCCGGCGGAAGCCTTCAAGGCGCTCGAGTTCTTCGCCTCGAAGGACGACACGATGTACCAGAAGTTCGGCCAGCTGCCCGCTCGTTCAGACATCGCCATCCCGCCGACTGGCAACAGGCTGAAGGACGATGCGCTGAAGACCTTCGTCGAGCAGCTGAAATATGCCCAGCCGCGCGGTCCGTCGCCGGAATGGCCGAAGATCTCCAAGGCAATCCAGGATGCGATCCAGGCTGCGTTGACCGGCCAGATGTCGCCGAAGGATGCGCTTGATCAGGCCGCCGAGAAGATCAAGGCCGTCGAAGAGTGACATATCAGGGCAAGCGGAGCGTGCGCGACGCGCTCCGCCTGTCCGACCCCAATGGCGTTTTCGCCATCCCACCGTTTCCTCCCGGCAGGGGCTGTCTTCCGCGCAAGCGCCAGACAGCCCCGTTCGGAGCTTAAGGGGTATCCATGAAGAGGCTATTTTCCAGCATCACCGATGGCCGCGGGTTCGACATCACGCTTGTCACCCTGCCGCTCATCTTCCTGTTCGTGCTCGCGGGCCTGCCGCTCGTCTACAACATCGTCATGAGTTTCCAGGAGGTCGACATGTTCAGCCTCGGGACCTTCGTGCGCCCCTTCGTCGGTTTCAAGAACTATGTCGATCTGTTCAAGCAGCCCGAAACGCTGCCCATCATCTATAACACCGTGCTGTTCGTCGTCGGTTCGATTGCCGGCCAGTTCCTGATCGGCTTCGGCCTGGCGCTGTTTTTCTGGGTGAACTTCCCGGGTGCCTCTTGGCTGCGCGGTCTGTTCCTCGTTTCCTGGGTCATGCCCGGCCTCGTCGTTGGCGCGATCTGGAACTGGGTGCTCTCTGGCGACTTCGGCGTCTTGAATTTCATCCTGCGCGAAAGCGGGTTGATCAGCTCCAACATCTTCTGGCGCTCGGACCCCAATTTCTCGCTGTGGGCTGTTGTCATTGCCAATATCTGGCTCGGCACGTCCTTCAACATGATCCTGCTTTCCGTTGGCCTCTCTTCCATTCCCGGCGATCTCTATGAGGCAGCTGAACTCGACGGTGCCAACGCCTGGCAGCGTTTCTGGACGATCACGCTTCCGATGATGCGCTCGACCATCGGCGCCATCGTTTCGCTCGGCCTGATCTTCACGCTGCAGCAGTTCGACCTGTTCGCGGCCATCACCGATGGCGGGCCGAACAATTCGTCCAACGTCACACAATACTGGGCCTGGGATCTATCCTTCCGGCAATACGACTTCGGCAAGGGCGCCACGATCTCCGTCATCATGATCGTCTTCGTGATGTTCGCCTCGATCGTCTATGTCCGGTCGACAAAACATGAGGTGCGCGGATGAGCGATACCAACCGCAACCGCCTGATGCTCTTTATCGCGATCGTCCTGGCGGCAATCTATCTCTTCCCGCTTTACTGGATGTATATCACGGCGCTGAAGAGCGGCTCGGAGATGTTTGCCAACCCGCCGAGCTTCTGGCCGTCCTCGCCGCAATGGGGAACCTACGCCTATGTCTGGGAAAGCCGGAACATGGGGCGCTATCTCTGGAACTCTGTCGTCATCGCCTTCGGTTCCGTGGCGCTGATCACCGTGCTCGGCGTCGGCTGTGCCTATGTGCTGGCGCGCTATCGCAACATGTGGGTGGATATCGGCCTGTTCCTCATCCTCATGCTGCAGGTCCTGCCGGCATCGCTGATGATCACGCCGATCTTCGTGGGCTTCTCGCAGTTCGGCCTGCTCGACTATCCGCGCTTCGCCGTGATCCTGGCGATCGCCGCGAAAAGCATGCCCTTCTTCGTGGTCCTGGTGCGCGCCACCTTCATGGCGGTGCCGATGGAGCTTGAGGAAGCAGCGCTGGTCGACGGCAATTCCCGCTTCGGCGCCTTCTTCAATATCGTGCTGCCGCTTGCCCGCAACGGCATCCTCGTCAGCGCGATCCTGATCTTCATGCAGGCCTTCGGGGAGTTCGTCTATTCGAAGTCGATGATCCAGGAAGCAGAGCTTCAGCCCGCCAGCGTCGGTCTCAACTCCTTCATGGGACCGAACACCAGCGAGTGGAACAATATCATGGCCTATGCCACGATGTATGTGACGCCCGTTCTCGCCATCTTCGTTCTCTTGCAGCGCCGCATCGTATCCGGCCTCACCTCTGGAGCCCTCAAATGACCAATCAGATCGAGCTCAGCGGCGTCAACAAGCATTATGGTGCCTTTCATGCGCTGAAGAACATCAACCTTGAGATCGCCAAGGGCAGCTTCGTGGCGCTCGTCGGTCCGTCGGGCTGTGGCAAATCCACTTTGCTGCGCTCGCTGGCAGGCCTGGAAAGCATCTCCGAAGGCGACCTGAAGATCGCCGGCGAGCTGATGAACAACGTTCCGCCGCGCAAGCGCGACGTCGCCATGGTGTTCCAGTCCTACGCGCTTTATCCGCATATGACGGTCGAGGAAAACCTGACCTATAGCCTGCGCATTCGCGGCGTCGCCAAAGCCGAGGCCAAGAAGGCCGCGGCCGACGTGGCGGCGACGACCGGGCTCTCCAACCTGCTGAAGCGTTATCCGCGCGAACTCTCAGGTGGCCAGCGGCAGCGCGTGGCGATGAGCCGCGCCATCATCCGTCATCCCAAGGCGTTCCTGTTCGATGAGCCGTTGTCGAACCTCGACGCGGCGCTGCGCGTTCACATGCGCAAGGAAATCCGCGCGCTGCACGATCGGCTCGGCGCTACCTCGGTCTACGTCACACACGACCAGATCGAGGCGATGACCATGGCCGACCACGTCGTCGTCATGCGCGAGGGTGTGATCGAGCAGCAGGGCAAGCCGTTAGAGCTCTACGACACGCCGGCCAACAAGTTCGTGGCCGGCTTTATCGGCTCGCCGGCGATGAATTTCATTCCTGGTGTCGTGCAGGCGGACGGAAGCGGGCTGGCCATCGATCTCGGGACGGTCAAGCATACGCTGCCGAGCAATCGTCAGCTCCAGCCGGGCCGCAAGGTGACCGTCGGTATCCGTCCGGAGCATATCGGCATCACCGCGACAGGGCAGGGGACGTTCGACATTCCTGTTGATGTTGTTGAATCCACCGGCTCTGCCACCTTCATCACGGCGGCGACGACGCCGGAACTGACGATCGTCGAGACCGGCCGCAGCACGGCCCGTGGTGGCGAGATGATCGGCGTGACCATCGATCCGGCACAGCTGCATCTGTTCGACGACGCGACCGGCTTTCGCATCTGAAGGAACAAGGCAGCGGCGGTGTGCGCCGCCGCTGCCTGATGATTTACCGTCCGCCTTCGAGCTTGCGGTGGCGCTGGTTCGTGCCGCCCGCGCCATAAGGGTAGTCGAAGGGGTGTGGCGCGCTGATTTCGGTGAGGCGGCTCATCTCCTCCTCCGAGAGGATGATCTTGGCCGCACCGAGGTTGTCCGCCAGTTGCTCCGTCGTGCGGGCCCCGAGAATGACAGATGTCACGGCCGGCCGCGCAGCGGTCCAGGCGAGCGCTACCTGCGCCATGCTGCACCCCTTGGACTTCGCGATATCCTCCACCGCCCCGATGATGTCCCAGGTACGCTCCTGCGCGTTTCGCTGGTCGTAGGACTCCATCCCGCGCTTTGGATTTTCCCCGAGCCGGGTCGCACCCGTCGGCATCTGGTCACGGCGGTATTTGCCTGTCAGCCAGCCACCGCCAAGAGGCGACCAAGGCAGCAGTCCCATGCCTGCATCCTGGCAGGCCGGCACGATCTCGAGCTCGATATCGCGCACGAGCAGGCTGTACTGCGGCTGCAGCGTTAACGGCCGGGTGTAGCCGCGTGCCTTGGCGATTTCGGTTGCCTTTGCGATATGCCAGCCGAGGTAATTGGAGAAGCCGTAATAGCCGATCTTGCCGCTGGACACCGCATCATCGAGGAAACGCAGCGTCTCCTCGATCGGCGTCAGGGCGTCCCATGCATGCATCTGGTAGAGATCGATATGCTCGACGCCGAGACGTCGAAGCGAGTCGTCGAGCGCGACGTTCAAATGCCGCCGCGACAGCCCGATATCATTCGGCCCGTTTCCCATCGGGAAACGTCCCTTCGTGGCGATCACCGCCTGGCGGGCCTCGGTCGGCCGCGCCTTCAGCCAGCGGCCGATGATCTCTTCCGAAACGCCAGCGCTATAGACGTCGGCGGTGTCGATGAAATTGCCGCCCCATTTGAAATAGTCGTCGAGTATCTTGTGCGAGGTGGCCTCATCGGCCTCCGCGCCGAATGTCATCGTTCCCAGGCAGTATGGCGCGACGATTGTCCCGCTTGGTCCAAGCTTTCGATAATCCATTGAACATCCTCCGTGTCGAAATGGGTTTCTCTGTCTGGATCGCCGATTAGGTTAGGTCGCCGATCCGCTTGCTGTCGTCTCTTCCAGAACTGTGGGGGAGCACAGAAAGTGCCCCATTTATACGAGGGGTCGATGCCCGCGCGTCACCTCAATATGTCCCGACAGGCAGCTGAAAATGACCCAAACTAATAAGGCTCTGTAGTTATTGGCAAATTTGAGGCGCCAAAAAAGTAAAAACGAAGAGGTTCTAACGGTCGGGGAATGGGAGTGAGGTCCGCTCGCACTGGCCGGACGAGGTAAAGGCGCAGGTCGCCCCGTAGGGAGCTCGACCCGGCGCGGTGGGAGGTCGCAGTGCGACAGGGCTTGTGGCCAGCCGATCTATCCAATTGGCGAACCGTGGGCGCGGCAAGTAAGCTGGATCTACCTGCACCTGAGGATGGGGTGAAGTACGGATCGGTTGTTGTCGAATTCCCATTTTCGGCACCGGCGATCAACACGATGAACTGGCCCAAAATCATCGTCGCGTCCGTTGCCATTTGTCTGGAAGAAAGCGCGTCTGTCGCTCGGCCCCTGTCGCGCGTGCCTGCGGCGTTCCTAAACTTTCCACCGAGCTCAGTCCCCGGGAGGGCTGCACCAACCAAGGACTTCCGCAACGAGGACGGTGTCCTGGCCGCGCTTATCAAGAACGACTTGCGCGCAGACCCTCTAAAGGGACGGTTTTCGCCTTCCGCTCGCGACAGGTGGATTGCATGAAGCTGATCGGATAGGACGTCAGCGGATTGGTGATCGCCTACATGAAGGTTTCCGACCTTGGGGTCATGAGGTGGGTCGGTTCGTGGTGTCTGTCATCAAGAACTGATCAAAGGCCCAGCTCTGCCATTACAGCCGACAAAGAGCTTCCTTCGCGCCACTGCGTAGCGTTCCAGCCTGAGTTCTTGGCAGCCGCGATATTCGCGTAGGTATCATCAACCAAAAGCAGCTGATTTGGAGGAAGGCCCGAGAGAGCGCTGGCTTTCGCGAAGAAGCTTGTATCCGGCTTACGGCACCCCAGCGCTGCCGAATAGAATATGCCGTCGCAGTAATTGCCCAAGCCGAGAACTTTTAGCAGGTATGTCGCGCGGATGTGCTCTTGATTGGTGGCAAGGTACACTTTCTTACCGAACTTGCGTTGCCGATTGAGCTCTTCAAGAAGGCCAATATTCAGCCGCGCATCATTTTCAAACCAGTAGGCGATAAACTCCTCATAGGTAAGATTTGGCGCAATTTTTGCCAAGGCGGGTTTTAAATGACGGGACAATTCCGCCTGACCAATGACAATCTCATCCCAGTAGGGCGTGAAGAACTCTCGTTGCAAGCTATCCATCGAGAATCCAAGATCACTTTCGATGGTTGATGCCCACGGCTTCCCGTCGGAAGGGCGGCCACAAACCAGAACGCCATCCACGTCAATCATCAATCCGCTGACATAGTCTAAAGCCCCCATGCCACCGTTCCTCACTTCGCTCCGCAGAGCAACGTGTCAATATCCTCGTTTGCCACATCGATCCACATTTAGTCAACGTTTACCGCCCCTGAGAACGGTTCGATCACACGCATCGTCTAAGAAGTCCCAGAAGGAGACCACTATGGCGAACAGCTTTCCAACAGGCGCTCAACACGACGAAACCGATGAGGATAGCGCGGAACAATCAAACAACGGAGCCGGAAACCTAGAGACGGCTAACAGCTCAGACCTCCCTCCTGCAATCAGAGCCATCCAAGAACTTTTTAGGCCGCGCTTTGAAGCACAGGATCGCCGCATGGAGGCTCTTGCCGCCGCGCACTTCGCAGCACGACTGGAAAACGCCAAGGTGACCCACGACCTTCCGGCTGACGAGGCGCTGAACCTACTCGAAGGCGTGATGGACGGCGAGATTGAATGGCCCGTATAGCCAGCTGCATTTGGTGTGCGCGTCTTCCTGGGGCGCTCAAAGCCTTCTACTGATCTACAGACTAAACAAGTCAATTTCACTTGGTGGTCGCCGGCACAAAGTCGGATGTGCGCGCCCGAAATATTTCCCACGATCTAACGCCGCACCGCATCTGGCGCTTGCCGGCGACAAACTCTGGCTCCACCATAGTTTGAAACTGGAGCGCATTGATGGATCACATTGAATTTGACGAAGCGCGCGAGAGGCGCCTGGAACTCTACTACGCACGGCAGCTGACTGCACTGCAGCGGGCGGCCGCCTCTGAACCACGCATCACCGATGCGCTCTCTGTCACGAAAGACAGCAGGTTGCCGCGGCTGGATTTGGAGTTTGCCGTGTGCCAAGGCGAATATAGTCCCGGTCGATGGCCGCTTGTCCCAGGGCTTGGAGCGGCGCTTGAAACCTATCTCGCAGATCTTCGTCACCTGGACATCGTTCGATACTCGAACAGCGTCGTGACGGGCCTCACCAGCCAGCACCTTGAAGCGTTCGAAGCGGTGGTCGCGGCTGCACGCGCGCTCGAAGAAATGGGATGGCCGGTCAATTGGAGACAGAACGTACAGAAGGTTCTCGAACAGACAGAGTTTGGCCTACGCAACGACAAACTCGTCGACCGCTTTAGCGATCTACCGGAGACGGTAGAATTGGCCGAAGAGATGTTGCTGCTGGGAACGCTGACGTTCTACCGCCAAATTCGAGCTAAAGATGGCTTTCTAAAACCATTTAAGGCGTTGTCATTTTCGTTGTCTAATAGGTCGCGGTACGAGGGTACGATGCTTCATCTCCGCAAGGAGGGCGAAGGGGTTCCATCGCGCTTCAGGTATTGCAGTGATTGGATTTCCAACGATCCTGGGGGTCATTACCGGCTATTCATCTGAACGCAGAGGCGTTGGTGCCCGAAGGTAGGTTCGTTTCGCAACGTTGTCCCTTGCAACTCTGTCGGCGACAGTTGGCGACAATTTTTTTGGAGACAACAGTAATGGCCCACCGCACACATCCAGAGCGCTTTTCCAACCGCACATGGACGCCAGCAACTCACCGAGAAACCGAACTCGCTAGGCGGCAAGGAACGATCGTGCAGGTCTACGAAGCATGGCATACGGGCGCCGGTACATTCGTGGACATCAACGCGCTGGGTCGCCAATCAGAGGGTCCTGACGAAGTTCCGGTTGGCGACCTTGGTCTCGACGAGAACTGCTACATTCACTTCGGGCCCGAGCAGGGGGGATGGCTGTCCAAGAGCAAGGATGTCTATGTCGATGGGATGTACCTCAACAGGCAGGAATTCAAAGGTCGCTCAGGCTACTTCCTCACCTTGGTAACCGATCAGGTCATGCCGACAGTAAACGCGCCACTGGAAGACGCCCGCATCGCATGCGGATGGATCGACTCTGATCTCTCTATAGATGACGCAATGACGTTGCTGGGCCTCTGGGGAGAAAGCTCAATTGTGGATAGCGCTCGTCGGTTCGAAATCGAGTTTCTTGTTGGCCAGGCGATATCAACGGTCGCCACGACAGTCAGCGCGGCCCCTCGGTTTGCTCCTGGATATCACTGACGGACTGGTTTATGCGGCTCATTATTGTCGTCTACGGCGAGGTCTGAGAAGAAACGTAAAGTCCGCCTCAGCGCTGTCGGAGCAAATCGTCTGCAATGTTTTAGCCACCGAGGGAACAGCGCGCCGTGGACGGAGCGGCCAATTGGGCCGGGAGTTGAGTGCAGATACGATGCCGGCGTTGGTGGGTAAACACGACCGCAATTGGGAGATGCGGACTGGTACCATTGGCTTCGCATTCCGAAGCCATGCAAAGGCAGGGTCCTTCCACAGCTTGCTCGGCCGTCAGAGTGTCTCTTGAAGCAATCGTACGACGTCAGCTCGCAACATGAATGCCGTCCTGAATTCCGATGGTGAAAACGCCGAGCGAATATCTCGTGACCGCATTCGCGCGTTAATCACGTTACGGTCAAGCCCGGTTTCTTTGACAAGTTGACCGATGGATACATACCTCCCGACGAAAGCTGCAATATCCGCTCGGCTGATCATCTTTCGACGGAAACGCTGGTTGAGGCCGCTAACCTCTCGGCAACAAATGACACCGTTCGCGAGTAGTTTCGCAACTGTGTCGGTCCGGATGTCCAATAGTCTCGCGGCTTGGAGAGCCGTTACGAAATCCCCGGGCGGATCGAGCTGACGAAAGTCAATCATGACGTTGTCAGCCATGAGCGGTTTGCCGCTGAGAGCTACGTTTGTATATGCTCCGGACAGGATGCCCGCGATGATATTTGCCTTAGATATCCCACTTCGGCGAGCTGCCAGTCGGAGTGTGATCATCTCGTTCGCTGAATGAGATCCAGCTCTATTTTCCACCGCTTTGCGAAAGGCCAGCAGGTCGCTCCTACGGAAGGTTCCCTGAAACTTCCTTTTTTTGGACCGCTCAGCTACCGACCGATAGGCGTTCTTAACAAGTCCTGCCTCAACCAGGCTGTCGAACATATCCTTGTCGCAGCCGATGATTTCACAGGCCGTCTTCGCCTTCACCATGTCGTCGGGGTCGTCATTGAGGATATCAAGAACGGCATTCACCGGAACGACCTCGGAACTGAGAGATGTGGTGACGCCGCTTTGGTAAAGACGAGTTTGCACCTTGCCTTTAGTGGAGCCGGTAATTCTCGCGATCTCCGTTGCGGACGTCCAAGTCTTGTTATTGCCTCGCATCTTTCCTGGCTTCAACATGAAGCGCTTGCTCGCGTGGTCAAGAACAAGGTCTTTGACTACCTGGTAGTCGTCGCCCGTATTGTAAATCAACAAATTCGCCAGCTTTCCATAGGCACTGTACAGCCCAGTTGCGCCGGGGCTGACGATAGTGTCGAGAGCAGCATTCAGGCCGGATGCTCCAGATTTCAGCACCTCCATTCCTCTTGCTGTCGCCGAAGCGACGTCGTGGTCGGACAGCTGTGTCACGGCCTGCTCCGCGCCATGAGCCAACGCCACGCCCAACAGTCTTGCTGCGTGGATGGCTGCACCGAGTGGCATCTTGTCCAAGATTGCACCATGCGACACATCGCCTGCCAGGCGCTCGACGATGAACGTATCAAGCGACGAGACTTCAGCTCTGACGGGAGCGTTGACGTGCGCCGCAACCACCAGGCTATTTCGATCCAGTACCTGGCAGAGATCATGAAGCCGGCTATGCGGCGGGAGAGTTTCGATACGGCAGCCATGTAGTGTGCAAGCTCTTGCCTCATTCATGAGCCAAGACTTGCGCCAATAACGACGAGTGTCCGTCATGCCATGATTACCAACATCATCGGCTGCAAAGCACTTTGGACAGAACGCGAGCTGGTTCTTGCGCATGAACTTTTTGGAGATCGTCTCGTTCGCAATACTGACATAGTGCCCAGCCCCAAAAATCAGCGCATGGGCAGACAATTCCCGGGAAGTGCGTCCCGTCAACGTAGCTAGCCCCTCAATCTCGGTGGATCGTCCCAGCAAGAACCCGGCAAAGTCTACGCCAATGTCGCCACAGAACGAAAACGTGCTCAGTTTCCCGTTGGCACGCGCAAGCCGAGCAACCCAGCTCGGAAGCGTCTCGTCGGGAAACAGAGGAACCTGAAGAATGCCAGCCATAAATAGAGTCCTTGCAGTCAAGTGGAGCGGAGGGGATATCCCCGGCGAACACTGCTCGCCGGGGAGGACGTTCTCAAAGATCAGCGCTTCACGACTTCCTGCGTCAGCTTGCCGTCGTCGCTCACCTCACGGACGATCTCGCGCCAATTCTTCTGGAGGAATACGTTCGTGTCATCGCGGCAGTCGCACAGGCGACGATAGCCTTCGACGAAGTGGTCGAAGCGGACAGTACGGCTCACGGCCTCCTTCGGGTCCCAGATGGCCGCTTCGATGGAGAGCTTGATCAACTGGATGACCATCCCCTGAAGCGACATGCCGCCATGAACCATACGGCCGACGAATTCCGTGTTCATCGGGAAGCCAATCTTGAAGGATACCCGTTCGGCGATTGCCTTCACGATGGCGATCATCGTTTTGAAATCGTCCTCCTTAAGATCGCCGATACGGATCACGCGCGTGCGGCGCTCAAGCTGATGGTCGCCATCGCCCTCGATAAGCTCGAGCATCTTGGGAATGCCGCTCATGATGATCCAGATCGGCCAGGTCGGATCCTGCATCAGCGACTTGATGGTATCGGTGACCTCCATCACGCTCTTCTTGGTCTTGAGCACGTGCTGGGCTTCATCAAGGTAGATGATGCGGATTTCGCGACGCTTGAGTTGTTCGCGTACCAAGCGCCAGATTTCGATTTCGTTCAGCTTGGTGCGGGAGAGCGGGTATCCGACGTGCTGCAGGATGGCGACGCCGAGCGACTTCGTGCTGCAGACGGGCGGCGTGCGGACACGCATGCAAATCTGCAACTCATTCACGCCGACCATGAACGGCTTGAAGGCGGGATGGCCATCGAGCGCATGGTTGATCGCGTGGGTTTTTCCGGCGCCGGCCTTGCCGACAACAGCAAGCGCGTAGCCTTCCTTTGCGCTGGCGCTAAGAATGGTAGCCAACAGCTTTTCGATTTCCAGAGTCAGCAGCTTGTCATAGCGCGTGCTGACATGGAAGCGTTCAAGGCTGCGGGCAAGAACGGACTTGTCCGTCAGGTTGTCCGTCGCCGTTGCACGGATGTGTGCGAGACCTGCGTTGAGAGAAGTCGGGAGAGTATCAGCCATGGAGATCATCCTATTCGTCGATTTCGAGGACTACGTCAGAGGTGTCGATCTCAGCGTCGTCATCGGTTGAAGGGGCAGGCGCATGCTTGGGGGCCTTGGCGGCCTTCTTGGTCGTGGCAGTCTTGGACTGCGGGTCGATGAAACCGTCCGAGCTGAAATCGCCCACCGGGTTCATCGGATCGTTTTCGCGAACCTGAGGGACTTCGGCCGATGCGGTGTCTTCGCCACCGTCGTTGCCGAAGTCGATCCAGAGGTGACGCGAGTATTCGTAGATCGCCTTGTTCTTCTTCTCGAACTCGACGATGCGATCTTGGTTCTGAAGCGGCGAACCGACGTTTGCGGCAAGGCGGGAGCTTTCGCTCGCCTTCACGACGTCCGCCAGGGTCTTCAGTACAAGCTCTTTGGCACGGCGTGCGTTGCGCGCCTTGGGACCGTGCTTTTCCACGACGTAACGGACGGTCTCCATCCAGTCGGAGAGAGGAACGTTATCAAGCCCTTCGAAGGTGGACTGCGCGTCGTACCACTTGCCATCGCGCGGATCCTCGAAAGAGATCGCCGACATGTTCTGGTCGTTGATGCGCACGTTGAGCTCGATGTTGTACCGCCACTCCTGCACAGCGCTGAGCTTGGGAGAGCGATAGTCCAATCCAAGGATGGTGATGCCGTTGTTGCCTACCTTGCGCTTCATCTGGATGCCGAAGATGTCGCGGTATTCACTCTTCGTTGGCGGAGGAGGCACTTCCGCATCCTGCTGGGAAGAACGGTACCAGCAATCGAGCGGGGTTTCACCGTTCAGCGATCGATGGGGCGTGTTGTGGTAGCAGACCACGATCAGGCGGATCAGGAGCTCGGTGAGCTCCATGTGCGTGAGGTGCGCATGCTTCGCCGGATCGTACTTGTCCTTCATCAGAACGTTCGAGTACGTCCGCCCGGAGAAGAGGTGCATGTAGCGGGAATTGAGCGTGCCGAAGAAGCGCTCGACCCGGCCGCGCAGATGCGGGTGCTTGGACGGAGGGATGCGATGCTTGCCCGTCAGGCCGATTACTGCGCGTTGGAAGTCCGCGGAGACGTAAGCGGCGCCGGCGTCCGTATGCACGGCGTCGGGGCGGCCGCACTGCGGCCACACGATGTGACCGCCGCTAAGCGCCGTCTCATGTTCCTTGTTGCGCACGGCCATCGCGAGCGTGGCTACTGCTTCTGCCGCGTCTGGCTCGTCGGGAAGCACGCGGATACCGCAGACGGAGCGCGAGAAAGCATCCATGGCGACCGAGATCCAAGCGCGGGACTTCTTTTCCAACTTGGCCTGGACGTCTTCGTGGAGACGGTCCCAGATACCAAGGTTTTTGGAGACGCGGACAAGGTCGAGCTTGTGCTCATCCATCTCGAGGATTTGCATCGCATACTTAGGCTGCAGGCCTTTGCCCGAAAGCATGTACTTTCGCTGGATGCGATGTTTATCTTTGTGCCGAGCGAAATCGACGTCGCGGTCGTCCATGTCACGTGCCAGACGGAGGAACGTGCTTTCCGAGCATGGTTCCACGAACGGCTCGTTAGCTGCTTGGCAAGCGTAGACGTCTGCCAGCATCATGTTGTAAGCCGCACGGACGGTAGGCTGGTTCTGGTTCAGATACCCGCGTACGAACTTGGAATAGTATTCAAGCTGCGCAGGGGTGAAGCTGCTTCCGTAGGACGTGCTTCCCTTGTTCTGGCGCATCAGGGAATCCGCACTACGAGCATTCTTTTCGAAGCGCTCGATCCAACGGCAAAATTGCCGGCGGCTTACGAAGAGGTTGCGCTTCGCCTTCTTCTGGTTGAGCTCGTCACGGGCGTCCGCGACGAGCTTCTCGTTATTGATTTTGAACTTCGCGTAGAACATCTTGATCTTCGCGTCGGAGCGGCTGATGGCGTCCATGCCGCCGCCTTGAGCTTCTTCTTCGAGGAACGTGGCAACCAGAACGTGGCGAAAAGTGACCTCGTGCGAAACCACGGGGGACTTGCGCTTGCTAGCACGCTTGATGGCGTTCTCCGTCGAGTAGTGGCCCTTCTCGATCTCGAGGCGGAACGTGCGGATGTAACCGTCGATGTCTTGCCAACTCATGGCGACAACGTTTTTCGGCTTATCGTCGTCCGAGCCGATTACGATGCCGTGGTCATACGTTTGCTGGAAGCGGTGCGGACGTCCGTCGAACGTGACGAGGTCGTCCTCGGTGACGTTGAACTTGGTGTATTTCTTAGACATAGGCACTCTCCTTTTCGGTAAGGCTGCAATGAAAGCTGGACATCACGACTGCGGGTGGCGCTCACGCCTGCGGCGCAACTGGCGTTGGCTTGGGTAGAGACGGCGGTCGGATTTATTTTTCGCGAGTCTGCCGGTGGCTTTGGCGTCAACGAAAGGATTGTCCCTTTCGAATTTTGCGCAGAGTTGGCCCATCGCCGCGCTAGGGTGGGTGGGAAAATATCCTTCACCACCGGTTCCCGCGTCCAGGAACCGAGCTTCGAGCATCGCCTGAAGGGTCACTTCAAGGGACAGTTTGGATGGCACGGGTGCCTCCACACCTTCGAGCGCGTGACCTTTCGGGCCCCCGTAGAGATCGGATTGCGCGCGCAGGTCGAGACTGTCGGCCTCATTGAGCAGGGACTTCGACATTTGCTTAGACATCTGCGTTCTCCTTCGCGATACGGATACGGGACAGGCGGGTAATCACGGCTTCCGCCGGATTGGGATGGACGTGGCGGATCAAGCGATCGCTGAAGAGGGCCCAGATCGCCGTCCAAAGCTCAGAGAAGACCAGCTTGGCTCCGAGATACGTGGCCAGATCGAAGATGACGGCGGAGCCGCCCAGCGCCTTGAGAGCGTCGATCACCCACCCGGTCTTCTCGGAGTTCTTGAGCTTCGTCGCCCGTGCCATTTCACGAGCGCGGTAAATCTCGGGCTTCGTGATCTGAGCTTCCGTCAGGAGATGAAGGCCGTGTGCATAGCGGCTGAGCGACTGCGTGCGGATCAGCTCGAGCTCGATCTCAAGGTCGCCGATGTTGGCTTCGTTGCGGACCGCGTAGAGGTTGCGGCAGCCGTTTCGGAAATCGACGCAAAGGTCCGCGAAATGCTCGCGGTTATTGCCATTCCGGCGAAAGGGGATCGGGCCGAACTGTGTGCGAATGGCAGCCACATTCTGGTTGGCATTGAACAGCTCCATGGCGCCGGTTTCGAGTTCGCTCTCGAGGCGGTGTGCGGTGCCATCGCGAAAGGCCATGGTGACGCGGTTGGAGACGATGCTTTTGCGCTCTTCGATGGGCTTGGCGCCCGGCTTCTGACGCAGCGTGATGTCGCGTCCACCGATGATGAGCTTGGGATATTTACGACCGTCCGACATGCCAGTTTTCCTTTCGATTGCGCGCAGGCGTTCTCCGCACGCTCGTGTCCGAGGTACGCCTGCAATTTTCGGGAGGGGCTAAGCGCCCCGGGAGGTTGGGTTAGAGGTTGACGGTGCGTCCCTTGAGATCATTCAGGGTCGAGATGACGATCTTCCGGTTGGAATTCGCAGGCTGGTCCAAGCAGGAGGTGATGTAACGGATCGTCTCCATCCATTCGGACAAAGCGACGTTGTCCAGCCCCGCAAACTCGGCATAAGCGTCGTACCAGCATCCATCGCGTGGATCGCGGAACGAGATCACGGAGATGTCGCTCTCGTCGACGCTGACGTCGACCTCAGCGCGGTGTTGGAACTGGTGCAGGCCCTCAAGTTGCGCAGAGCGGTACTCGATGCCAAGGATCGAGATCCCGCGTGCGGTCACCCGGCGGTGCAACTTGACTCCAAAGAGGTCGCGATATTCCGCCTTCGACGGCGCAGGTGCGATACCGTCACCCTGGTGCGACAGCTCCACCCAGCGTTCTGATGGCGTCTGGCCATCGAGAGCGCGGTGCGGGATGTTGTTGTAGCGTTCGGCGACAAGCATCGCGAACAGAGCGAGCAGCTCGTCGTCAGTGAGGTGACCGTGCTTTGTCGGATCGTAGGTCTCGCGCAACAGAATGCTGTCGCCAACCCCGCGCGGGAGGGGCCCAACTTGGCCAGAAACCAATGAACGGAACATACGCTCGACGCGCCCGCGAAGATGCGGATGCTGGCTGCACGGGATAGGGTGTTTGCCAGTCAGAGCAACAACCGCTCCCACGAACGTCTCAGAGCAATACGGTGCTGCGCGATCAACGTGGACTCGGGCGGGGCGGCCGTATTGAACCCAGTTTGCGCAGCCGTGGTGCATGAGCTCTGTGGCATATTTTGCACGCACGGCCATTGCCAATGTGGAGGTCACGCTTTCCACATCAGGTGTGCCCACGGTCAGATGAAGCGCGCAAAGCGAGCGGGTGCATGCATCCATAGCAGCTGTTGCCCAAGCGGCACGAATCTGTGCAAGACGCGCCTGAATTTCAGGATGCAAGCGGTCCCAAATTCCAAGATTCATGCCGACGCGACGGACATCGATCTTGTGATCGTCCATTTCAAGGAAATCCATTGGACGGACCTCGAGCTTTTCCGTGGGGTGGAGCGTCGACGAGAAAGTGGGCACCTCGTCCGACTTCGCAGTGCGCATAGAATTCACGATACGGCAGAAGGTGCTGAGGGAGCACAGATCCACGATCGGAAAGCCATCCTTCGCGCGAACATGGCGATCGGCTTCCATTGCCATGTAAGCGGCACGCGTGTTCGGTTGGCATGCGTCCAGAACAAGACGAGCGAACGCCTCGAAGTACGCGATCTGCTCCTTCGAGAAGGTCTTGCCGACCGGCGCCTTTGCTTTGGTGGCATAGTATCCCTGGTGAACGACTAGGCGGCGGCTGTGCAGGCGCTGCTCGAGGTCGGTCCACGTGAGGGCGATCACGGTGCGCGGATCACCGTCATCGGACTCCACCAGGATGCCATCCTTGAACTTGTCGAGGTAACGATGATTGCGGCATTCGAGCGTCAAACGATCGTTTGCGTTGACGGCGACATGTTTGGTACGGCGATTAGACATCTGCGGTCTCCTTGCTGAATCTCTGTTGTGGGCAAGCGTGGGCTTAGTTCGTGGGAAGGAGCAGGCCGCAAATCGATCCAGAACACTGATCGATTGCGACAGTGATGAACTTCGGCGGACGGCGAAGTGCGTCCTCGTACGGCTCGACCTCGCGGCGCACGGAGAGGGCGGGCGATGACTTTAGTTTGTGTTTGCGCAAGTTGCCTTTCGACATTTCTTAGTCCTTTCTCTTGGGCGCAGATATCCTCCGCACGCTCGTGGCCGAGGTACGTCTGCATGTTGGGGATAAGGCAGATGCCTTGTTTGGTTTAGTTGGAATGTGCCCCGGTCAAAGGCGCGGACATTGCCATCGGGGCGCTCCGCCGCATCTGGTCTACGAGGCGATGGAACGTGCGCTCTGAGCAAAGCTCAAGAGCCGGCTGGCCGTTGTCCATGCGCCACCGGTGATCGTGCTTCATCTGCAGGTAGACCTGCCGCACAGTTGGCCTCAAGGCGCTGAAAACCAGAGAGGCATAGTGTCGAAAGTGCGCCACCTGATCGCTCGTGAACGTCGAAAGTACACCGTCTTTCGCCAGCTGGTGATAATTCTTATGCACCACCAAGCGGAGCGAACAAACGTGGTCCCCCACGTCCTTCCAGGTAAGCGCGAGATCAACACGCGGACCGTCATCGTCAGACTGCAACAGGATGCCTTCTTCAGAGCTGCTGTTTTGACGGTAATTGCGCCCGTCGAGTGTGAGGCGCTCTACCGCATCAAAGCGGTACTTCCTTGAACTCCATGACATCATCATTCTCCTTTGTGATCAATGCTACGGAAAGAGCCAAGCGGCTCGAACGATCGACGGTTCAAGCTGGCGTACATCTCACGGAGCGCGCGGATAAAATCCAGGACGTATTGGTCCATCTCCTCAGCTTGCATCACGCATGGACTTTGTGCACCGACTTGACCCGTGTTCGACGTCGGGTCGATCATTGGCGGCGTAAAAGTCCCTACGCCCTTGAAGAGACGCTCGATTTCGTCGCGCGAAAAAGGCTGGCGGACCGTAGCCGCCATAGACACTACGCGGCATGTGTTCTTGCTTCCGTTCGACACAGTATGCTCCTTTCGAATGGTCGCAGACGTCCCCCGCACACTCGTGACCGAGGTACGTCTGCAATTGATGGACAGGCGCTATCGCCCTATGGTGGCTGCTGGTTAGAAGTCCTTCTCAAGGCCAATGGAAATGCTGGCCTTGCGATAATCATCGCGCTCGAGCGCGTCCCCACTGTCCGCGAACGCCGGGTCCAGGAAAACCCAGCTCTCCCAACGAGCGGTAATTGAGCCACCTTTCGCGCATTGCGCGGACAGACGTCCGCGATTACGTGGCTTTTTGGCATGGTTCGGCATAGGATACCTTCCATCAAGGCGCAGGCGTGCTCTCACGCACTCGTGACGGAGGCGCGCCTGCAAGGTTACAGATTGGGCTACTGCCCTGAGGGTTGGGAGATTGCTAGGAATCCTGACCCGTGCGTTTTTTGACAACGCGGCGCGACTTCATGGCGTCCGGTTGCGCGAAACGGGTCTTGCGCTCGAATGGCAGCGCAAGGATGTCATGTCCCTTGCGACGCTCGTGCAGGATACGGATAACGTATTCGATATCCATTGGTGAACCTTTCCCGTCCTAGCGGACGAAAAGCCGATTCCCCTTAGGGGCGACGTGTCGCGACAATTGACCCTCATTGGTCAACAATCCGACAGCCGAATGATCCTTGAGACCACCCGACTAGCTGGCTAGGCGTATAAGCCCTGCAGCGCGAAGCGACTTCGAAACGTATTGCAATACCGCCGAGCCGCGAGCAAACGCGGGTTCCCGGGATGTCGGGGCGACAGCAAGTGCCCGACGGATTGCCAGTGTATTATGGTTTTGTGGGAAATGGATTGAAGTACTGCGCATTTCATAGCCTCCGTTGTCATCAAAAAAAAGCGTTGGGGGCCGACCGTGACCTCAAGTCACGGCGAACATACCGGACTAGAGGTTAAGGCGGATGGCCGCGTTTCTATTCGTTATGTTCGCGTTCATTGCGAGTTCCTGTTTCAATCTGTCCGTACCTTACAGATGGGCCCGGTGGGCTTCAATAAAAAAAAGCGCAGTAGAGAACCGGCTAAAGCAACGGTTAACTGTAGTTTGATCCAAGTGTGCTAACATATAGTTAATGCTAAAACACGATCGCTTTTAGGGGTTTAACCCGTCTGACGGATGGGCGCGCTCCAGTTTTGGCACAGTTCAAGGGGCTATCTGCGTTCGTGCCCCAAAATTGCCTTCTAAAACGGCGCAAAAAAATTTTTCCGAAAAACGATAGGCGAAGATCGCCTTGACGCTACGACAAAGACGCTTTAATTCGGCGGCCCCTTGTCAAAGATAGGCGTAAATTTGTAGCATTGATGATCGCGCGATCGTGACGTTGCAGCCGTCCACCACTCTCGGTCTCGACGAAATGCCTCGTTTTGAGCTGCGCCATATCGCTTCCTTGATCGCTGCTTGCCCTACAAGAACGCTAGCGCTTCAGGTCACCGATCAAGCGGTTTGTGGAACGGAAGGTACGACGCCACCTGTGCTCGCTCGAAAGAATATTTGCTGACCGACTACGTGTGGCGCAAAGGCGCTGGCGAAGCCCGATCGCTTAGCTAGGATTGCCATCGCATTTTTGCTCAGGTTGAGTTTCTCTGCGCATTCTTGCAGCGAGATATACGTAGCACGGAAACGCTCGATTTCGGTAAGCGATACCGCGTGCCAGTTATTCCTGGGATGCTCCAGCGTTCTCGTCTTTATGAAAGCATTTCCTGCAAGGTCGGCGAAACCCCTCGTGTTCAACCGGAGCATATCTCTTGCGGCATCAGCCGTGACATGGCCATCCGGGAGGTGAGCCTTGCGGACTTCCTCGATGCTAACTCTTATCGCATCTAGAACCGGCAGGTCTGGTTTGATCGCGACGGACTGAAGTCTGCCATCGATAACGTACTCAACGATCTCTGCAATTGATGACACGGCGCCGGTTCTCGCGGCATCAATGTCCACCAAATGGGAACCGTCATCAATCGTGCGGCTCGCGCTAAGGCGCGCGGCAAGATCGACGACGGCCGCTCGTGACACGTAGCCTTGAGCGAACGACAGGGGAGGACGCGGGATGATAGCTGCCGTTAGCAGGCTGTTAAAGGTCCTCAGATTGCAGCCAAGGAATTCCCGAGCATCTTTGAAAGACCAGACGTCCGAGAAGTGCGCCTTCGCTTCGGCTGCCGCGGCCGGGTCCACTAAACCCGCAGCGCCCGCCGGCGCCGTTAAGTTCTTTGCCTTGAGAACGCGCTTTACTCGATCGATCGCAACACCTGCCTCCTTGGCGACCGAACGAACCCGAGTGGTTGTTGAGGTAGAGCTCGCTCCGAATATGAATGTGCCGGCGGCAACGCGCCCAGACATCTTCGCGTGCTCGATCATGGCTGTCCGAAAAATGTCGTAGGAGCCATTGGAGCGGCTACGGTCCAGAGCGAGATAAAGGCTTCCGTAAAGACCATGAGGTGAGCAACTCCCGGCAGGGGACGAAGACGCGATCTTGTCCAGGCTTTCCATGAAGCTCTGGCGGCCACCCTTGATCGCCTCGAAGCCCAACTCCCGCACCTGCGAGATTCGCTCCGATGACAATGCTCGTTTCGACATGCCAGGATGAGCGATAGCGGCTCCTGCGAGTTCGCTCATAACGATAATCGTTTCCAACGGCAGTCGAGCTAATTCGGCCTCCGGTCCCATGTCGCCAGACATTCTTCCTGCCACATAGGTTTCAAACGTCGTGGGCACACCATCGAAACTTGTTTCTAGAAGGGCGGGCGACTGCTTGCTCAGTTGCTCGACGATCGCGCAAAAATCCTGGCTGTTCGTTTCGAGACGCTGCGGCTGTGTCGCCTCCACTATCTTTTTCTGGTGACGGATGCAGGTCGCGACCTGCGGGAGTAGCCAGCAGGAACGGTAATAAGGACCGCTGGACGGATCCATCGCGACATCTGATGCGACACAATCAGGGCAAAAGCGGAGATGCATCCGGTTCAGTCGACTGTTGTAGAACCATTCCTGGCCTATACGGACGCGCGTGCGACCGTCTCGCTCAACAGCGGCATTGATCAAACGCCCAGGCAGTAGGCCAACAAGGTCTGCAAGTCTGGTAATTTCGACACGATCGCCCAACTTGAGCTTAGGAAGACTTACACCGAGATCAAGGCAGTAAGAGCGCATACGTTCGACGCCGTTCACCCGCGCCGACCTCGATACAAAACTGGTCAGGATTTCGTCATCATGGATGGAGACCTTGAGCATGGACCGCCGTGTTCTCGAGGAGAGAGTTCCCGCATTATTGCCCGATCATCTTAACAGCATGTTGCGACACGGACGCGGATGCAAAACGCCGAAATAACGCCAGCAAATAGTAGAACGTCAAAATTGATCTACTAGACAGAGCCGCCGCGCCAAACGCCAAGGGTACCAGGAGTCTCTTCAGCAGCCTTGCTTCTACTTCGATGGGCGAGTCCTCTTGCGCCGGCGACTGAAGCGATCAGAATAGACCAGATTAGCGCAATGAGATATGCATGAAACCGTCCGATCCAGAAGTCTCACTTTTCATTTTCGATGCTTTGTTGAAGGTCGGTCGCACGGCCAAACTCCGTCAGCTTGTCGAGCTCGACAGATGGAAGTTCGAGGGACACGCCCTTGGAAATCGGCTTGACGACATTTGTAGAAGACTGCAGGAGATGGAAAAATTCGAGCTCATTTACGGCCCAGGTAGCTGCATCAATCTGGAAGACCCAACTACAGCTGGGTCTGCTGCTGCCGGCCATAGCCGTTTCGATCCCACGGAAATTGAGAATGCGAAGAACGCGCCGAGCGGCGAGCGTGCTAAAATCCTAGCTTAGGCGATGCCGCTTGGGCGATCTGATCGAGGAGGGCGCTGGCATCGTAAGCCCTATCCATGGTATCTCCGGTTGGCGGGGAAACAAGACCGGAAACAAAAGCGCTTTCGAACGCAATCTCGATCGTAAAGCCGACAATTTCGTAACGGAGAATGGAATTCAGTAGCGTCCGTAGCTCTCCGTTTAGCTCGAATTCGATAGCACCTAGCATAGCCAGCAGCGCCCCGAACTGCTCCGGGCCGACCGCGTACAGAAGATTTCCAAAGGGTGTCCGGACCCAATAGTGGTCAGCCTCCGGTCGTAAAAAATGCGGACCATCTGCGAACGCTTCTTCGGATGTCGGTGGACGTACAACGATGCGTCTGCTTTTTGAGAGATCGATAACGATATTTGCCATGACTGCGCTCCTGATATTCTGCCGGGCTAACGCTAGGCCATGTTGACAAAGTGGATTCCCAAATCAGCGGAAGCGTGATTCAAGACTGCTTTTTAGGAGGCAGCTTTGGCTCGTGGCGACCTGACGGATATGGAATGGCGGATCATCGAAGGGCTTTTGCCCAGCGAACGTGGCAGGAAGTCTCGGCCATCCCACGATAATCGGCGATATCTGAACGGCATGCTG
This sequence comes from Rhizobium sp. Rhizsp42, assembly GCF_047304155.1. Classification (NCBI taxonomy): domain Bacteria; kingdom Pseudomonadati; phylum Pseudomonadota; class Alphaproteobacteria; order Hyphomicrobiales; family Rhizobiaceae; genus Rhizobium; species Rhizobium sp. Rhizsp42. Next base: position 45,937 of record NZ_JBGLYS010000041.1, read on the forward strand.
CATGTTCTGCGGGTCGGCTGCCCTTGGCGAGACATGCATGAGCGCTACGGAAAGTGGAATTCGGTCTATGTGCGCTTTCGCCGTTGGGCCGAACAGGGCGTGTGGGACGCTATGCTTGAGACCCTGGTTGAACTGGGGCTGACGGATGACTGGCAGCACATGATCGATAGCACCACGGTTCGCGGCCATTCGCAGGCTGCGGGCGCTAAAGGGGGACTTATCAGGAGGCTTTTGGTCGATCACGCGGCGGCTTTACGACAAAAATCCACGCCCGAGCAGACGGTCAAGGACGCCCTCTTGGCTTCGTCCTGACGGGCGGAGAGGCTTCGGACTACAACGCCGTTCCGGACCTGCTGGCGATACCTGTCGGCAAGCCGAGGCTGTTTCTCGCCGACAAAGGCTATGACGGTGACTTCGTGCGTGAAGAACTCCTGATCCACGGCATCAGGCCGATCATTCCGCCAAAGGCCAACCGAAAGAATCCCCCTGCCTGCGACTTCCAGGCTTACAAGGACCGGAACCGTATCGAGCGGATGTTCAACCGCCTCAAGCAGTTCCGTCGCGTTGCGACCCGATACGACAAAACCCGAAAATCCTTCTCCGCATTCCTTGCCCTGGCTGCTGCAAAGATATGGCTGCCGTACTTTGTCAACAGGACCTAAGTCATTAAATTCGTATGAACCGACGTGGTCCTGCCACTGTCCATTTACATCTACAGAGAGGGCAGCTCCACCGCGTATTTTCGCGCAAGCCTTCCGATCGATTTCCTGTATCCAAACGCATCGATGAAACGTAGGACCTCATCTATCCTGCACGCCTGCCCCAAATAGTATCCAGCATCCTCGATGTCCTCGGCCTTGTACAATCTCCTCTCTATTGCGCTATCCGTCGCCGCCATCCAGGTAAGCAAGGTATCCAAGGCTGTGCGGTAAATCTGCAGCCGCATGTCTTCGGCTGCCTCTTCCGTTGTAAGATCAACACGCAATGATTTTCGAAATGCCGTTTGGTCGTGATCGATGGTTTCCGTGCCATCGGCTAAGAGCGGCCTCAGTGACCTTGGAACAACAAGCCGGCCAGCGTTCCAATCGAGACAACGGCATGCAAACAGTAGTTCCTCATTGGCATATAGTTCGCGTACTTGCCCGTTGGCCAATTCTGCCCGCTTCCAAAGCGTCGCCTTGCGTGCGTTGTATAGCGCAAGTCCCCCGCCAATCGAGGCGACGAGAACGCCTATTGAACTTACGACAATTGCTGGCTCAAACAACTTCCACCTCAACGGCGCGCCGGCGCCAAACGTGCCCTTCCGTCACCCGCGATGCAAACGTCACGATCTCTGACAAAGGCGGCTTAACTTACTGACGCTAGCTGTTGAAGGTAGTCGTCGGAAAAGTCTGTTTCGATTTCTATCCAGAGCGGAACATGGTCAGACATTTGCCAGGTGCGCCATTTGCGATACCGGGCTTCAATTGTCGTGGCTTTGAACTTCTCGTCTGGTTCCGGATCGTCCGCCGGCATTACAGCACTGTAGGTGTCGATGTCAGAATCGCGGAATACATAGTCGAACACTGGGACAATACCGCCACCGACTACTCTGAACCGAGGGTCTTTCACTCGCACAGCAATCTGATCGTAGAAATGCTGACCATTCGCGCGCACCTTGTTACCATCGATAGCGTCGGGCACGGTGAAGCCCTTCGACTTCAGAGCCTTCATCGTTTCATGCTGTGGGCTTACGACGTTAAAATCGCCAAGCAGAATGTAGTTCTCGGGTAACCCCAGATGGTCAACGTCGGGTGATGCTTTGTCTTGTCGTTTGGCGAAGAACTGGACCAATTGTTTGATCTCGGCGATTCGGCGCTCAAGTTCAGGTCCGCTGTCCTTCCCATAGTATATGTGAACCGTGCACAGACTGAACCGAAACCAACCCGACTGGAAAGCGACGAGAAACGGGCTACGGGCGAACTGCTGTTCGGTTTCGACAAACGTAGGGGGCAAGTCTTTCTGACCTTTTACCGTAACGCGCTTTTTGGCGACGACCATCTGGCCGTCCGGCAAAACAATCTCGCCCGCAATCTTGCGAAACCAAACTTTTTCGGTGTTGTAGACAAACGCCATGCGTTCACCGTTGCCGCTTGGACCATCCGTAACGTCCGTAACGATGTAGTCCCATTCCCGCCCTAGTATTTTCATAAGCTTTTCGAGTGGCTTGAGGTTCTCATTCACTTCCTGAATGGCGACCAGATCGAAGCATGAGATCGTTTCGGCTAGATAGTAGAAGCTCTCTGGGAGACGCGGTCCCCACCCGAACTTGTTGCTGTCAAAGTCGCGAATGTTCCAAGTTGCAAGTAAGAGCGAACTATCACTCTTCCGTTTTCGCAGCTCCCGCAGTTCATTCCGTATGGTGAGCAGGCGGTCTGCACATCGCTTTCCCGCTGCAGGATCACTTTTGAAGCTAGCTCTGAGGCCTGCATAATTGTTCGCCATTGCAAATTCTCGCGATTGCCAAAAAATATCTCTACGTCGATTTGATTTTGGTTGAATACAGTACAATTGCAACAATAGGGCGACTAAGTATTTTGGATGATTTACACCGGGGAGTGGCGGCCTGATCCGCGCGCTCGCCTTTTTGCCAGCCCGGTTTAGGGACACGCTGGCTCAAACCATTTCCTTCGATATGAGGGGACGACAACACTAAGGCTGCCGTCTAGCAGATGCACTTTCGTCAATAGCTGCTGCTACCGCTTCAAAAGCAGGTTTGATGCCGATTTCGAAAATCTCGGTCAGGCCGGAATGACTTACTCGCTCGGCCTCTTTTTGGAACCACTCCAGCCAAGGGATGACATAGCTCTCCCCTTCAATCTTCTCACGCATAGCCTCGATCACGAGGTGGATACAGGTACCTTTGAGGTTTTTCTTTGCATCCTCCAGACTCTTTTCGAATGCAGAGCGTTTTTTCCGAACCGATGATTTTGCGTCGGGTGAGATAGATTTTAGGTAGCTAGAGAAGGTGTCGAAATAGACACTGGCGGCATTGAGCATCTCGAGAAGTTTCAAATGCGCAGCCTGGCTGATCTTCGGTATCCGAACGCTAGTCGCTGGCGTTTTTCTGCTGCGATCTTCTTCAGGAAGGTCCCTCTGTAACCGATTGAGCTCTCGTCGATAGTTGTCCAAAAGGCGAAGGATCGGTCTATTGTGATTGATCCTTGTCATCTACGTCCCCCCGGCGCAGCAAATAATTTTAAAGGCTTATCCCGTTCGCGCAGGTTAATACCAGTAATAGCGCAATGCAATTTTCAGTAGGAAAATCTATGGAGCCGCCCACGTTCGGGCGGCGACGGCGGATCGGTGGCTTTGAAGTACACAGATTCGCCGGGGGAAGGCTCGTCAAACGATCACACCGCGAGGCCTGATCCACAGGTGTTCTTCGCCCGCTCCAATGGGATTGAGGTAGCAACCGCCACCAAATTGCTATCGGACGTCTGGGCATCGACCTCGGTCAATCCCACAGGCCAAATATCAGAGGAGCACATTCACACCCGTTGCTTGTGGGCATAAAGCGCGTCACGTTATAAGTGGAATCAGGATTGAGAGGATCAGATGACCCGCGCCGATGCCGTTCAATTACTGGCTGGAAAAGGTTTCACCGTCAGAGAACGTTCCTGGTCGTTTCAGGAGAGCATATGTGTCTTTGGTTCTCCACAAAATTCGGATGAAATCAAAATGTTTCATCAGATGGCGATCCTCTATCCGACGGGGAATGATAAATGGGTCGTGGCTGGTTCTTGGGCCCCAAATAAAGAAACTGATTTTCGTTTCCTCGGGGATGCAGTGGCATTCATTCTGGAGAATATGTCGCCAGAAACTGCCGACGATTATGAGCGGGATCGTTTACCGGTCAGCGGCAGCTCGCAGCCCTAATATTCGTCAATCAAACCACTACTTCCGCGATGTTTCGTAAGCGGTGACGTGAGGCCGTTACTTCTTGAAGTTCCAGGGCATCAGAGCGTCGAGATCGCTCGATGGCCAACCTG
>NZ_JBGLYS010000042.1:0-46721 GCF_047304155.1 Rhizobium sp. Rhizsp42
TGACTGTCCCTCGATCATTACCCGCATCTCACTGATCCGTTCTCTCAACGGGCGCGGCATCTTTCATGCCACCTCCTTTCCAGCATTAGTGCAGTGAACCGCCAGCACGGTCCCATCTTTCCCGACGACGGTTCGTGGATAGCCGACGTCCGGCAGTGGCGCGGGTGGGCCGACGACTTCCTCGTCGGACCACGATTTGCCGTGTCGGTGCTGATTTTCATTCAGATGCCATACGGCGCGATACCCGATCCGTAAACCAACGCCACTCGTGCGCCGGGCAGCAGGGATAAGCTACCGGGATTGCCGCCGAAGCCAGTATTCTCCACCGGTAGACCCAGTGGGCGCCATGATTTCCCCAGATCTTCCGACGAATGCTTCCAGCCAGCCATCCTGCCCGGCCCGCGACCTCGTCGAATGACAGTCAGCACGGTATCATCGTCCAATCGCACGCTTGATGGCATTATGCTGTAACTTTCGTCGTCGTAGGGAAGCCGACACTTGGCCTGGAACGACCTGCCACCGTTCAAGCTCTCGGCGCACAGCGTTCTTCCCTCCTGACCGTCAGGCTTCGCGCAGGTCACCATGAACAATGCATGTTGCGATGATATGGGAAGGATGTCGGTTCTGGTGGCGGCGCCGCCGATATCGTGCCCGCTGAACCCAAAAGGTCCGTCCCAGTGCGCGCCTCGGTCCCGGCTGAGGTAGAACCAGCTCCTAGCATTGATCCCAAGGTCTGTTCGAGCCGCCAGCAAATGCACTCCGGGTCAAGAAAATCACTTGGCGCGGTGACGCGATCGAAGTGTCCATCATGAAGCCTCGGCCCGGACCGAAGGCGTCTTGCAACGTGCTCATCCGCGGAAAGACTTTCACCGCCCGGCGCGTGCCCGTGGAATTCCTCCACCATCCACGATTTTCCCCCCATCCTTGCTACGGGCCTGCCTAGGCACGAAGTTGTGGCTTTTATCGCGTGCGTGGAGCTCACCCTGATCCTCCAACCAACACGGCGAGAACCTCTTCCTCCCAGCGCCAGAGCCCATAATCGGCTGGCCAGGCGGCGAAGTGATGCTTCTCGCGGTAGACAACGGAATGTTCGGCCAAAATCCGTCATCTATCCCCCGCGATCGCGTACAAGACCGAGGAGTTTGAACGCCGAGACCCCATTATGGTGAGGGCGTAAATTTTCGCTGATATCTCTTTTGTCTCGCGGCTGCGAATAATCTTGGCGGCTTGGGGAATGAAGCTAGCGACCGAGCACATGGACGCGCCGCAACCGATCATTGTCGCCATATCCATCACGACTTGCTCCAGTGCGGTTACATTGCCGTCGGCTTCGTGGCGTCCACGCCTCGTTTGCGATCGATCCATCCCATGACGGGAGTGACCGCGATCCCGTGCAGAAAGATCGATGCCAAGATTATGACAAAGACCGTCGCCCAAACGGTTTCCATGCCGGTGAAGTCAGCCTTGCCCGAGGCGTAGGCAAGGTAATAGATCGATCCCAGACCCCGGATCCCGAAGACCGACACGATTAGCTTTTCGGCTGTTGGGTGGCCGCATCCAGCAAGGCTTAACCAGCCGGCGAGAGGCCGAACGAAGACAAGTGTCGCTGCCCCGACGATGGCGACCCGCCAATCGACTAGATCCAGCAGCGATCCTTCCGCGACGATAGATCCGAAGCAGACGAGCAGGACCATCATCAAGAGCCGCTCGATCTGTTCCCCGAAATCGTGCAGTTCACTGTGGAAGCGGCTCTTGCGCTCGACGTGACGAATGGTCAGCGCGGTCACGAATACCGCGACGAACCCGTATCCGTGCAGGAGTTCCGTCGCGCCGTAGGACAGAAACGTGAAACCTAGCGCGGCCAAGCCATCCCCGGTTTTTTCGATCCGTCTGGTCTCGGGCAGTTTAAAGGTCAAATAACCGAGCAATCGACCGATGAGCCATCCGACCCCAATTCCGGCCGCGAGCTTCCAGACGACATCGAAGGCCAACCAGTAACCGATCCACTCCTGTCCGTTGCTTGTCGCCATGGCGATCGCGGCCATGACGAAGGGGAAGCTTAGCCCGTCATTCAGCCCTGCTTCCGACGTTAGGGAGAACCGAATATCGTCTTCCTCGCCGGTTTGCGGCGGTCCAACTTGTACATCGGCGGCAAGGACCGGATCGGTGGGCGCGAGTGCCGCGCCAAGCAGAAGCGCCGAGGCGGGTGGCAAGCTGAGTAGCCACCACCCAAGAAGAGCGATGCCGGCGATCGAAAGAGGCATGGCGATGCCGAGCAGACGCCAGGTGATCATCCAACGTTTCCATCCTAGCGCTCGGTCAATCTTCAGGCCCGCGCCCATCAAAGCCACGATGACCACCAGTTCCGTGAGATGCTCGGCCCAGCTGGTGTTTTCCAGGGGATTGAAGCGTGGAAGGGGCGTGAATGGCGACCAGGTCAGCAACATGCCGATGACAATGCAACAGATGGGCAGAGATATCGGCATGCGTTTCAAGGCCAGCGGCAGCCACGTCGTCAGAAGCACGATCAACCCGAATATGAAAAGTGTAATGACGTAGCTGTTCAATCGGCTATTTCTCCCGCGTCGGCTTAAGCCCGTTCCAGCGGCAATCTGGCGACCTCCGCGCCACGACCTTCACGCTTGCTTGAAAGTCCTCGGCCATGTCATGAGAAACTTGATTGGTGGCGCGGGGCTCCCGGTAACCGACATGGCGGTCCACCTCGGCGGGTCTGTCCGCCGGTATACAGCATGGATTTGAGCCAATTCGCCACCGAACGTCGCACGTTCTCGGCGCGTTCGGTGTCACCATGAATAATGACCGATAACAGACCGCGTCCAAGACGACTTGTGTCGAGTACTGCGGCCCGACACCTCGGGTCCTGTTCCAGGACCGCTCTCGCGCTCTTTGCCCTCTTGAAGCTTTTCGATGACCCACCCGGGCAAGTTTGCTCGCTTCCCGAGCCATTCTCTTCGCGGTGAGTCCGGGTCTGGCCAATGGTGTGGTGAACCGCGATCTGATCCGTGGCCAGACCGTATTTCGGCCCCCGAACTCCACCCCTGATTTTCGGGTCAGGGGAGCCCTCCCTGAGTGCTTGCGCGCGTCGCGAGCGGCATCGGCAATTTTCGCGAGTTCCTCGTCCAAGCAATCACAGGCGGTGTCTTGAAAGTCGTGTGGCGCGAATATGCCGTCAGACAAACCAAACGTTGTCATCGCGATCCTCCAGCCGGCCTGTTTAATTAGGCAAGCCTTACACATAATCAGGTGCCCGGCCAACGAAATATACTTTCCAGGGTTGGTGTTTGACACATATCGGGTCGGTCCTTTTATTAGCTCCACGACGTTTGTTGGGCGTTCGCCATGGAGGCATGCGACAGTTTTTCGGAACTCGTCGCCGAGACAGTTGGTCCCGCGGCAACCCTTGGCGATGCGATGGACCTCGTGGAGCGTGGCCCGCCGATCGATGGAGCGATCCTGGATATCAAGGGAAGTCTGAGGCTTGGACTGCCTTCAGGTGCAGTTGGATCCTCAAAGCTGGGGCGGGACATCGGTTTGCTCCTGTCTCGAAGCAAGTTAACGTTGGGCAATGTCACCAGTTCCAAAGCCGGATCGTCGATTTGGGCCGGTCTTGGCCGCTACGTACCGAACCTCGTTTTGCGAGCGGTTACGGAAGGCCATAATCATAGACCTTCCTATTGGTCGAACCTAGCCGAAAGCCGCTGTCTGAGATAGATATTCACAAGATGGGCGGACTGAAACGAGCAATGCGATCAAAAACGGGCAAGGCGTGGCTAACCAAGCTGCTTGCCGGTGCCGGTGGGCTGTTGGCGGCTTCGATTTCACTTGGGTACACGCTGTATGAGCGCAGGCAGGCCGATGTCGTCCCTCAGGTCGAAGTTGCGACACCGGTGGATGCTGGGCGTTGGAAGGTGTCTTTCGCCGGAAGCGCTTTGGCCAAAGAGATGCCGAATGGAGCGAAGATATCGCCGGGCAAGAAGGCCATCGTTGTCAGCATGATGCTAGAAAACCTGTCGGCACAGAGCTCCAATCTCTATGGAAGCTTGATCAAGCCCACCAATCTGCCCGACACGCCGAAGCCGCAATATTACCTGAGCCGCGACCGGGCCATCCTTTGGGATCTGCAGCCTCGAATGCCCGAGGCGGTAACTGCGGTATGGGAGGTTCCCGCGAATGTCGCATTGCCTGATGTTCTAAGGCTGCGGGTCGAGGGCGAGTTCTTCAAGCCGAGGGACAATCTCTATAACGCGCCGGGCTGGTTCCCCTTGGGGACGGTCGCGGAAATCGCATTGCCGCTGGATGGCGAGACGTCGGAGACAAAACCTTGAGGCGTGCGGCACCAATGATTCCGGCTGTTCTTGGAGCAGCGGCTCTGCTTGCGGCACTCCAGGCAACGACGCCACCCTATGCCACATTGACCGGGCCAATCAGCACCGTGGGTCGTCAGAGCGACACGGTTTCGAGTGATACGTTCAGTGTAAAGATCAACCGCGTCCTGAAGGCGAAGAGCATTGCCTACAAGCAATTTGGACGAGCGGTGGATCTCCAGAGTTCCGGCGTCTGGGTGGCGGTCTCCGCCGAGTTGCAGGCGTTCCAGAAAACCGTGCCGGTTCGCGCCGCGACGCTGATCGGTTCATCCGGTCGAATGTACCGTCAATCGCGACGGGCAGGGGATGCGCCAAACGTTCTCTCGACGAAAACCGTTCAACCCGGATTGCCGACGACGGGCCTGTTGGTGTTCGAGCTTCCTGAGGACGAGCTCCGCAACATGAAGCTTGTGCTTTCCGAACAGTATGATCCGCAGCTGAAGGATGAGATTAGCGTGTCGCTGGAGACGATCGAGACCGCACCGCAGGCTAGGCTGGAGATTCGCAAAGATGGCGTTTGACCGCGAGAGAAGGACTTGGTTGCTGTCGCTCGCAAGCTTGCCGCTTCTCGTAGTCGCAGCTGTTGTCGTCAATGCATGGCGCAACATCGAGGATTACCGGCATCGGATCGAGACGGATATCCAGCAGGGATCCGGCCAGCTCGACTACGCCGGCGCGGCGTGGCGCCTCGAGAAGGTGAGACTTATTGGTGATGGGCGCGACGCGCAACTGCGTCTTCCCGGCGAGATGCGGCTGATCATCGTTCGCATGGTCGCAACCGCCGCCCGCGATATCGGTGACGGCTGGGGCCAATGCGAGGTCAGCCTGGTGGATGGGACGGGGCGCCGCTGGTTGCCGCTCGACGTCATTCTATCGAGCGACATCAGCCGCGATCTGGAGCCTGACAACGAGCCCCTAAAAGGCTGCGGTATCACGTCGCTCGATCCGCCTCATCAAGACCATGCCGCCTTGATCGAGGAGAAGTTCGTCGTTCCTGACGCGGCAATCCCCACGCTGTCTGTAAGGTTGAGCGTCGCGGCCTTGCGGCCGCGGGCGATCGGCTTCCCGCTCGCGTTGAACTGACAATCACGCCTCACCGAGGCGCAATTCTCGCCCCCTCCATACTCGACCCTGGGCAAAGCCGATCTCCAGCGTTGCCGCCAGCAGGCAAATCTTGATCGGTGTGATCAGCAGGCCCTCGCCCGGATCACTTGGCGTGCCGACGAAGGGTGAAATCGTCTGCGCGATGACCTGCCACAGCGGCAAGTCATGCGGTCCGATGAGCTGTGTCAGCCAATACCAGCTCCAGGCGGAGCCCCAATCCAACAGCCGATAGCCGATAATGGCGACGAGGATCGAACCAATACCGGAATTCAGCGCCAAGCCTATCCCTTCGGCAAGCGCGCGATAGCGTTTCACCGTGCCTGCAATGAAGTGCGAAATGAAATCGCGCACCGACTTCGGCAGTGCTTCCCAACGGGACACGGCGCGGGCGAGGCGCCCTTCGCCGGGCATACGCACGCTATCGATGTCATAGCCGTACACGACGGCAGCGAGCGTGAGCCAGACGACCGGGTAAAGCGCATAGAAGAATAGGCTGACGAGCTGCGCTGTGATCGGCGGTGACGCGAATTCGGGTGGAATCGGCACATCCCGTTGCGCAATGGCGTCTGTTACGGGCGAAAGCAGGCTGACCAGTGTGCCGATCGATTCCGGGATATGGCTGAACCAGGCCCTGATCTCATCCTGCCACTCCGACAGGACGAACAGACCGATAAACGCCCAGTTGGCTTCGCAGACCACGATGAGGATCGGCCAGATCGGCGCCTGCGAACGCTTGTGCATGGTTTTTGCGAACCGTCTCACCACCCAGGCGACAATGACAGGGATGATCAGCCACTTGCCGCGGGAAACATCCAGCAAACCGGCGCTTTCGCCGGCCAAGAAAAGGCTGAGCGACAGTTTGGAATAGTCCCGCACCGTGTCGGCGAGAAAACCCCAGGCGGTGTAGAAGGCGAAGAAGGGGACAAGGCTGAGCGCCAGAGCACTGACGAAATCGCCGGGGGGCGGGGGCGTCTCAACCTCGGTCGTCGTTTCGAGTCGATCCGTCAATCCATGTGAGGCGGCATTCAGCGCCGGAAGGCCGCGCCGCACCGTCTCAAACAGGGCCATGATGACGACAAGTTTCAACAGCACGACCAAGGCGAGAACGGAAAGACCAGCGAGCGAGCTCCAGCGCCCGATCATGGCAGCGAATTCGTTCAGTAGAAGATTGCCGATGAAACCGAGCAGCCAGAGGGCTGCCAATTGCGGCCAGAAACGCCAGACGAGAGAGGCGGTCAATCGCAGTTGATGCAATGCGGTCTTGAAGCCGCCGTCTAAGGTAGTCGCCTGAGCGGAGTAGGACATTTCTCCCTGATACCATTGCTAGGATTCATGGCCAAGATTGGATTTGTCGATCCCAGCCTCTGGGGGCCGCACTTCCAGCAAGGTCGGCCAGCCAATGATGACCGGCTCTCGACCGATCAGCGGCCTGAAGACTTCAGCCTCGGGCTCGTCAGCCGCTATCGCGATGATCACCGAGGTATCGACGGCGATCATATTGGTAGACCGTTCTCGTCATAGAATTCGTCGTGCGCCGACGTCGTGCCGGCCGGGATGTTGCGCCGATCTTTGGCTGCCAGATCCCAAACGGCGTCCATTGGATAGCGGATCTTGTCTTCGCGCAGCGCCTGGTCGTAACGCTCGAGCGCCAGCTCCACCAGCCGGTTGATCGGCTGCCCGGTGCGGCTGGAAAGGGCATGGGCCAGATCGCGGGCCTTGCTGCTGCGAACGGAAAGCTGCGGTTCAGACATGCGGCGGACCTGATTTTTTATGCGGCGAATATCGGGGAAGCAACGCGAGATGGCAACGTTTTCGGTTTGGATGGCATACGCCAGCATGATCGGATGCAACGGCAATGGCGGCATTAATTGACCTCGAGGCGATTGCACCGGCTCAATGAATGGCGACGCTATCAATACGGAGAGATACCGCCCGTTAGACGACCGACGAGAAGCCGTTCATCGGAGTTGGGGCGCCGAGCGCTTCAGCGGTCACATGGACCGCTTGGGTTGCATCTAGCGCCACCGCCGCTAGTTCTTATGTGAGTGGAATCGCGGAAGGTGACCATGTCAAGGATTGCCGTTGTCGGAATGGGAGCAATGGGAAGTGCCATTGCAAAGGCGCTCCCGTCATCGAGCGCGGAGATTGTCACCTATCTGGAGGGACGATCATCTACGACACGTGAACGCGTGGCCGCTGCGAGCATACGGGAAGTTGAGCTGACGGCGTTGGTTGACGCGGACGTCATCTTGTCGGTTCTGCCGCCTTCCCAGGCTCTAGCGGTCGCTGACCTTGTCGCACCCGCTATGCGCTCTTTCAAGTCTTCTTCCGCGGTCTTTGTCGACTGCAATGCCATTTCAACTGAGACGATGGGCAAGGTCGCTCAGGTGTTACACAACGCCGATGCCAAGGTGCTTGACGGCTGCATCATCGGCGGGCCGTCGGAGGTGGCAAAGCCAGGTCCACGCTTCTATCTTAGCGGGGGCGCGCGAGACACAATTCCTGTTCTTGTCGAATACGGCTTGGATGCACGTGCCCTGGACCGAGACGTTGGTGCCGCGTCCGCCCTTGAAATGTGCTACGCGGCCATCAACAAGGGCCTCATCGGTCTTGGCGCCTCGATGCTCTTGGCCGCCGCGCGGAGCGGTGCGAAGCAAGCTCTAATGGCAGAGCTTTCTGAAAATCAGTCTCGGCTCGTGGCGAAGCTCGCCAAGGACATTCCCGACATGTACCCGAAAGAATACCGTTGGGTCGAGGACATGGATGAGATTGCCGCGTTTCTGGGAGCAGATGACCCGGCCGCGGATATATTCTCTGGGATGGCGGCTGTCTTCCAACGACTGGCAAACGACCGCAAGGGCAACGGCGAGATAGCGACGACCTTGTCCGAGATGCTGGCGGATCGACCAGAAGGTAGCCTCAATCGGTACGATGCCTTGAGCAACCGTAATTTTGACGAAGGCAGCAAGTGCCTCGAACCGGTCCCAAGCGCTCGTGAAAGCCAGGATAGAGCTGAACTGGAAGAGGGGCTTGAGGCGAGCTTTCCGGCTGGTGACCCGATCTCAGCTACCGTGACCAGCGAAGCGGGAAGCACGAGGACGTGAAAGCTTCCGATGACCTTAGGAAATGAGGCACAAATGGCTGTCGTCCGCGTCGTCGATCTTGAAACAGGAGGTAGTGGCCAGCAGGAGGTGTGCGAGATCGGTTGGCAGGACGTCGTCCAAAGCCGGGATGGTCGGTGGCAGCTCGATGTCGAGCGTGGCTCATTGATGGTCAATCCGGGGCGAGCTATCTCGGCGGAAACGATGGCCGTTCATCACATCCTCGACCGTGACGTCGCCGGAGCACCATTGTGGAGGGAAGTCGCATCGTCGGTGCTGCAACCGCGTCGGCGTCCTTTAGCACTTGCCGCTCACCGCGCCGCGTTCGAACAACGCTATTGCACTCCACGTCTGAGCGGAGGTGCGCAATGGATTTGCACATGGAAGTGCGCGTTGAGACTGTGGCCAGACCTACCGCGCTTTTCAAACCAGATGCTTCGCTACCTGCGAATGCCCGACGGGCTGGTTCACGAGCTAGGCCTCCCGGCCCACAGGGCTTTGCCCGACGCATACGTGACCGCCCACCATCTCCGTGACATGCTCAATGAAGCTTCGCTAGGTCAGTTGCTTGCTTGGAGTGCCGAGCCGGGTCTTCTACCCCGCATTCCATCCGGAACGGAACGGGGAAAGACTTGGGATGAAGTCGACATGGAGGTCGTGCGGCATTTCCTTTCCGACCGAGATCGAGATGTACGCTTCACCGCCCAGACGGAGATCACGAGACGGGGCGGCGAGCCTGCTCGGGAACGTGTCCCAGCTCAAGGCCGGCTCCTCTAGCGGGTGCGGGCACGAACGACAAGAAAATAACTAGCGAGGAGGGCCGATGTTAGTCGACCCCCCTCTGTGGCCGACGTCCGCAACAGGCTAACGGACGTGGGGCTCGGCGATCTATCAATCTTCGCGACGGCGAAAGGTTGCGGAAATGCATGTACTCACTTCGGCGTAATGCCACCCCGGGCGACCGCTGGGCGACGGTGCGTCGAGCGCCCGTAACTATCGCGGCCACCGGCGGGGAAGATGGGACCTAAGGGACCAAGACCAACTCGGCACGGACGACGAAGCGAACGGCGGGCAAGGCACAAGGCCGACGTTAAGCGCGGCCGGGCAACCGGCGTCCGACCCACGTGGTGATGACCCTCGCGGCCCCTTGATCGCCTCGGCGTCAACGCTCGCGCATGGTCCTTGTGACCTTCGATGGGCTTCCTTAGATGCGGGGCGCGCGGATCGGCCATGTTGATAGGCCGTCATGCCACCGTTGCGGCACACGATCAGCCGGAACGTCGCCGATAAAGTCAGTCTGTCCTGGAACCGTGGACGCGTTTCCGCATTTGGATTAATGACCGATCCGCGAGAAAAACCATGGCCGACAACCTCTCCAAATACCGCGCGAAACGCGATTTCAAAAAGACCGCCGAGCCAAGCGGAGAGGTTCAGGTAAAGCCCTCGAACCGCCGACGCTTCATCATCCAAAAGCACGACGCCACTCGCCTTCACTACGACCTGCGGCTGGAATTGGACGGTGTCTTCAAATCCTGGGCGGTCACGAAAGGGCCATCGCTCGATCCGCAGGACAAACGTCTGGCGGTGGAAGTCGAGGATCACCCGCTCGATTACGGCGATTTTGAAGGTACGATCCCCAAGGGCCAGTATGGCGGGGGCACGGTCATGCTGTGGGATCGGGGTTACTGGGAGCCAGAGGGAAACAAGACGCCAGAGCAGGCGCTCGCCAAGGGCGATTTCAAGTTCACCCTTGAAGGCGAACGGCTTCACGGGAGCTTCGTCCTTGTGCGAATGCGTGGACGAGAGGGCGAGAAGCGAACAAATTGGCTTCTGATCAAACACCACGATGATTTCTCTGTCGACGAAGGCGGCGCGAGGGTGCTCGAAGAGAATGAAACATCTGTCGCCTCCGGACGGACCATGGATGCCATCGCATCTGGTAAAGGCCGAAAGCCAAAGCCGTTCATGACATCGGGCGGTGCCGTTGAAGCAGACGCGGTCTGGGACAGCAACGAAGGGCTTGCCGCCGACGAACGAAAGGCAGGCAGCAAGGAGAAGCCGAAATCCGCGACAAAGGCCGCCGCGGCCGCGATGCCTCTCTTCATTGAGCCGCAGCTCTGCGAAACATTGGAACGACCACCGTCGGCCAAAGGCTGGATTCACGAGATCAAGTTCGACGGCTACCGCATACAGATGCGAATCCAAGGTGGTGAGGTCACCCTCAAGACCCGCAAGGGCCTTGATTGGACCAAGAAGTATTCTGCTATCGCGAGTTCTGGCGAAAGTCTCCCGGACGCGATCATCGACGGCGAGATATGCGCCCTCGACGAGAACGGTGCACCGGATTTCGCGTCACTGCAGGCGTCGCTGTCCGAGGGCAAGACCGATGAGCTCGTCTTCTTCGCCTTCGATCTTATGTTCGCTGGCGATGACGACCTTCGTGAGTTGCCGCTCACGCAACGCAAGAAGCGGTTGGCTTCACTTTTATCCGAGGCGGGCGACGACCCGCGTATACGGTTCGTCGAGCATTTCGAGACCGGCGGTGACGCGGTTTTGAAATCGGCCTGCAAGTTGTCGCTCGAAGGCATCGTCTCGAAGCAGGCCGACGCGACTTACGTGTCGGGACGAACGAAAACATGGGCAAAATCAAAGTGCCGAGCGGGCCACGAGGTGGTGATTGGTGCCTATGCCACCAGCAACGGTAAATTTCGGTCGCTCCTGGTCGGTGTCAATCGCGCTAACCACTTCGTCTATGTTGGCCGCGTTGGAACCGGTTACGGGGCGAGCGTCGTCGAAAAATTGTTGCCGCGACTGAAAAAGGTAGAGGCAACGAAATCTCCGTTCACCGGCATCGGCGCTCCGAGGAAGGCACCAGATATTGTTTGGCTAAAGCCCGAACTGGTTGCTGAAATCGAGTTCGCGGGGTGGACGGCGGATGGCCAGGTCCGACAAGCCGCGTTCAAGGGTTTACGTGAGGACAAGCCCGCCGATGAGGTTGAGGCAGAGCGGCCCGCGAGCCCAGACGAAACGGATGTTCCCGACCCCGAGGCCGCACCCAAACCGCCAAAGGCGTCGAAATTTCGCAAGGGGGCCAGGGTCGATGTTATGGGCGTCCTGATATCCAGCCCCGACAAGCCACTGTGGCCCAATGCCCTGGACAAGCAGCCCGTCACCAAGGTTGATCTGGCTCACTACTATGAGGCCGTGGGACCATGGCTGATCGGCCACATAAGGGGGCGGCCTTGTTCGATCATCCGGACGCCAGACGGGATCGGCGGTGAGCAGTTCTTTCAGAGGCATGCGATGCAGGGAACATCAAACCTGATCGAGCAGGTTAAAGTAACGGGCGATAAACAGCCGTACCTGCGGATTGACCGCGTCGAGGGGTTGGTCGCCATCGCCCAAATCGGGGGCACGGAGCTGCATCCCTGGAATTGCGAACCCGAGCAGCCCGAGGTTCCCGGGCGCCTGGTGTTCGATCTCGACCCCGGTCCGGACGTTGATTTCGACACCGTGGTCGAAGGTGCGCGCGAGATACGAGATCGACTGGAGGAGCTTGGCCTTGTCAGTTTCTGCAAGACAACCGGCGGCAAGGGTCTCCATGTCGTGACGCCATTGTCGGTGCCGAAAGGTAGGAAGCTGACGTGGGACGAGGGAAAGGCCTTCGCGCACGATGTCTGTCAGGAAATGGCAAGGGACAACCCGGACCTTTACCTGATCAAAATGACGAAAAGTCTTCGGAATGGGCGTATCTTCTTGGATTACTTGCGCAACGACCGCACCTCGACCGCGGTCGCGCCGCTCTCGCCAAGGGCCCGACCGGGAGCGACGGTGTCGATGCCTCTCAATTGGACGCAGGTCAAGGCGGGGCTTGATCCCAAGCGGTTCACGATCAGAACGGTGCCCGGCATCCTGAAGAGCAGCACGGCCTGGCAGGATTATTGCGACGGCCAGCGGTCCTTGGAACAGGCCATCAAGCGATTGAAGCAGCGCAAAAGGCGGGATGACTGAGCGGGTGGTCGCCCGCCGGGCGATTGGCCGCTTATCGAATTCGAAAAGCATGGCTTCTCTGACCACGGACACCATAGATGGATCTTGCCTGGAAGAAGCTTTGATCGGGGACCCGGTTATCCCACTGAACGGGCCCGGCGAACTCGAAGGCTGTTTCACTCTGCTGCCCCTCAACAGCGGAGAACTGAAATGCCCACGCGTCCACGTCGTGGGCTTTTTTCCTTCTTCCAGACGGCAATTGCGCTAATAGACAACCCAGCCACCGCCGCTCAAACCTCCCTGGTAGTTCGAGACCAGACACCGTGGGTGAGCTCCTCGATCTGTCCAGTCATCCCGGGGTTTAACAGCGCGTCCGCTGGGTGGACGTAGAAGGACGCTCCCCGCCTCTCTCTTGTCGGTGAAGAGGTCGTTCGGGCCGGTCCCATTGTTCCCAATCATTAAGTTGCGGTCGGGAACGCGCTGACGTCCCAAGAGCGTTGCGACCGTGGTGAAGCAACCTAGTAACCGCCAAGGCCACGACAGCGTGAGAGGCTGATCTTCGAAACGAGATGAAAAATGGATCCGAGCCGCGCGCGCGGCGGTCGCACGTAAGTGGGGCGACTTGTTAACCAGCCTTGCGCGATTTCAGTTCCTTTTGGACCGACTTCTTCAGCGCATCCATTATGTCTACAACGTTGCTCTGCTTACCGTCATGCAGTTCCTTCGATTTGGACGTCGCTTTCCTTACGGGCTCGTGAGCTTTTTTCTTTGAAGCAATAAGCTTCAGCAAGCTGTCCTGGATCGGATCGGACGTCATCGCTGGCGACCATTTTTGGGTCCGCTTCTTGATGAACTTTTCGAGCGCGGCGACACCCTTGGTGTCCGAACCCTTGCCGATGGAAGTGAAATACTCGCCTTCTGGCCGAACTTCGTCACCAAACCTGAGAGTCCACACGACAATGCCGTTGTCGCGCGGCTCAAGGATCACGGCATGTTCTCGACGCCCGAGAACCACGCGAGAGAGGCCGACGACGTCCTTAGCCTTCATGGCCTCTCGAACGACGGCGAACGCCTCGTCGCCGATCTTCTCGTTCGCCGTCAGATAAAACGGAGTGTCGAGATAGATCCACTCGATCTCCTCTCGCTGCACAAATCTCTCAATGTCGATGGTGCGGACGCTTTCGAGCTCAACGGATCCCAGTTCGTCATCGGTGAGAATGACGTAATCGTCTTTACCGCGCTCATAGCCCTTGGCCTCGTCCTCATCTTTGACCGGCTTGCCCGTTACACTATCGATATACCGCGAAACAACCCGATTGCCGGTCTTTTCGTTAAGCGTATGAAACCGCACTTTCTCGCTTTCCGAGGTCGCTGGGACCATCGCCACGGGGCAGGTGACGAGAGACAGCTTCAAGTAGCCTTTCCAGTATGGACGACGAGGAGCCATGGTCAGCTTGCTTTCTTGCGAGTGGTCTTGGACGACGCCTTGGCATCCGCCTTCGGTTTCCTTTTGCCAGTATTGGCGTTCGCGGCGCTTGGCTTCCTGGACGAAGCCCTGTTCACTCCAGCGCTTTGCCTCAGTGCCTTCAAAAGATCATTGGGTTTGGAGACCTTGACCGCCCTTGGCTTGGGAAGTGCTTTCCCTTCCGCTTTCGCCTTCACCAAGGCGGCGAGAGCGGTCTCGTATCTATCGTCAGTCTTGGCGGGGTCGAATTCCCCGATCTTCGTGTCGATGATGTGCTTGGCCAAGTCGAGCATTTCGCCCTCGACCTTGACCTTCGCAACGTCCTTGAACGCTTCCTTGGAAGACCGCACTTCGTAATCGAAATTGAGTGTGGTTGCGATCAGGCCTTCTTCGTGTGGCCTGATCAAAACGGTTCGCATTCGCCGGAACAAAACGGTCCTGGCGATTGCTGTCACGTTCGTCTTGGACAGGGCGTCGCGGATACAGGTGAATGCGTCTCTTGCTTCATCGTCGACTGGCACCAGGTAGTACGGTTTGTCGAAATAGACACCATCGACTTCCCCGCAGGAGATGAAAGCCTCTGCTTCAAGCATCTTGTCCGAATCTGGGATGACGGCCGCGACCTCTTCGGGGTCGATCATGATGTAGTCGCCGCTTCCGGTCTCGAAACCCTTCACCTGTTGTTCCCGCTCGACAACCTCTTCGGTCTCGCTATCGATGAATTGCCGCTTCAGCCGGTTTCCGTTCTCCTGGTTTAGTAAATGGAAGCTGATACGATCGGAAGTCGAAGCGGCGGTGTAAAGACCTACAGCACAACTAAGTTCGCCAATCTTTAGGTGGCCTTTCCATTGAGCGCGGTGCGCGGTCATTCCACGTCTCTCCCATCTGTTCAAGACAACTAACTAAATCGCCTTCAATATAGTTCCCGCAGCCCCGCGAGTGCGGCGAGACAGCCGGTTCAGACAGTGATTTTGCTCGGACCAATACGGTATCTGTCGCGCAAAGCTCGTGCATGGCTTCTTTAAGGGTCTCCTGAGGTCACGGATCTTGCCTCGCCCCAGCTGCTTCATTTTGAAAACATTGGGCGCTTGTTTCAACAGTACTCGTCCACCAACCATTCTCTACCACTAGTAACAAAGTGTCCGCAGCATTCCCTCGTAATTCGGTTTGCCTCGACACGATTCCACGAGGGGCGAGGTCATCCTCACTTGGTCTTTCGCCGGATAAGGCTTGGTAACGACCTTGCCTTGATGAGAGCAACCAAAAACCGGACAAAAGATGATCGCAATGGTCAGGCCACGGATGAGTTTCATCGCCGGATCTGCCTTTACGATTTCGCCGAGACAGAGTTCTTGGACAGCCAAGTGATATATTTTTCTTCCACGAACTGATTGCGTGGCATTCATTTGTCCCTCCTTAGCAGTGCCGTCTCAATATTTGCCGAAGCGCTCCAGCCAATCTTCAAATAAGTCCGCCGGAAGATCTCATTGATGAATTTTTCCGGATAGAGCCTTTTATACCGCTCCATCACCCTATACCGCTCCATCACCGCGGCGATGATGTTAGCCGCACGGAAGCCCCGACCCGCAACTGCCGCCGACAGCCCCGAAGCTCACTGCCCGGAATCCTTGTTGAATTGCCGCCAACTGAAATGCTGCTCTACTGCCTGGTACACAACCACGGCAGCGCATGATCCCGCTTAGCGGAAAATCCGAGTGCTATAAATGTGGTTCCTCCAAGCGTACACAGCTGCCCCAAATTTTCAACCCACACTGATATGCTAAAGGGTCAATGGATCGGGCGGGCCGACATTGATGTAGAACGATAAGAACGCGTGGTTGAAAGCGGATCCGCGCTCAGCATGGCATCTTGCGTCTCACCGAAATTCGGCAAGAACTCTTTCACGAACGTCTGAGCCGCCGCTTGGGTGGCAACGGCTCATTTCTCGCGCGACGCGCGTGCCATCGACTGTTTCGATCTTGTCATTCGGTTCAACGGCTGTCGGTGGGTCGGCGGGGGACGCCCAGCAAATATCGCCGCGGTTCGCGATAATGGGCGGAATCGCGAAAAAGAGCGGCTAGCTAGAAAACCGCCACGAATTCCCAGCGTAAAGGTCGATAATGCATGAGATTGGATCCGCGAGAGGCTTTGTATGGAATTTGAAGCATTCGGCACCCGGTCGCGCCGCCTCGACGTTGGAATTATTGGCACGGCTATATCAAGTCCTTCCGCGGCTTGGCTTCTCGCGAAGCATCATGATGTAACGGTATTCGAGGCACGGGATTGGATCGGCGGTCACTGTAACACGATAACGTTTAAGTCAGAGAGCGGCGACACTGCTGTCGATACCGGCTTCATTGTCTACAACGAAGTGACTTACTC
Organism: Rhizobium sp. Rhizsp42; assembly: GCF_047304155.1. Classification (NCBI taxonomy): domain Bacteria; kingdom Pseudomonadati; phylum Pseudomonadota; class Alphaproteobacteria; order Hyphomicrobiales; family Rhizobiaceae; genus Rhizobium; species Rhizobium sp. Rhizsp42. The sequence goes on from NZ_JBGLYS010000042.1 coordinate 16,428, forward strand.
CAATCTGACAGCATTGTTCGATGTCCTTAGCGTTCCGGCGGCTGCTTCCAATATGTCTTTCGCGCCGTCCCTCAACGGAGGTCAATTTGAATATTCCGCCCGCAGGGAACTGGGCTTATTCGCTCAGTGGTCAACCATCGCCATCCGCCGCTTTTTGTTGATGATGCGCGATCTCTTGCGCTTCTATCGTTACGCACCGGCATTATCCCTTAGCGACTGTCCTTCTCGCAACGGTCTAATCCCTTCTGATTGGGAGGCATTTGCATGATGATCACGCTGGCGATCGTCCCTAAAGGTTGTGTTGTCTCCGGTCTGATCCACAAGGACGTGGACTGGACGCGCTTAAACTAAGCCTAAAATCCATCCATCTGGGAGCCCCTTATGAAAACTTATCTGACCGCCTACATCGCGACGCTGATCGCCTTCGTCGCGATCGATTTTGTCTGGCTGAGCACCATGGCCGACCGTCTCTATAGGCCGACACTAGGCGAAATCTTGGCGCCGCAGTTTCGACTTGCGCCGGCATTGGCGTTCTACCTGATCTACGCCGCCGGGCTGACCTTCCTCGCGGTCAGGACGGGGTTGATTTCAAGATCGATGACGACAGCCGTGCTTCACGGCGCTGTCATCGGCCTCACGGCTTATGCCACCTATGACCTCACCAACCAGTCGACGCTGAAAAACTGGTCGCTTCTTTTGACGATCGCCGATCTTATCTGGGGAACCGTCTTGTCAGCGGCAGCATCGGGCTTCGGGTTTTGGCTCACGCAACGAATCTTCGGGGTTGCTCGCCTCTAACGGTCGGCGCTACGCCGGCTGCCAGCGTCATCGTAGCCCAAGTAAGGGCTTAAGGGTAAATTTCCGAATTTATTTTTGATCCACTAGCATGCTGCTGCGTAGTTAACGCCATGAACATGCAGATGCCGCTTAGAACCGAGCTACGTCGAGCCTTAAGCGCCGAGGCGAAAGTGTGGCCGACGTCGTCGGGCGGGGCGCGAGAGGTCGATAAATTGGAGGAAGAACCCGTTAGCTTGGATGCGGGACGGTTAAAGGCCTTGATGTCCGCGGTCGCGGATTCGCGCGACATCGGCGCGTTTGAATTACTCTATCGCTATTTTTATCCACGCGTGCGCTCTTACATGGTGAAGATGACGAGGGGAAATCGGATTTTGGCCGAGGAGCTAGCGCAAGAGACGATGATGCGCGTCTGGCACAAGGCGGGGCTTTTCGATCCGGCCAGGGCGCAGGCTTCAACCTGGATATTCACGATCGCCAGAAATCAGATGATAGACTCGGTGCGTAAAAGTTCTAAGCCTGACTTTGATCCAAACGATCCAGCATTCGTGCCAGATGAGTTCGAGGCGGCGGACGTGCTTATCGAGCGGCAGCAAAGTGCTGCGGCGCTGGGTCGGGCGATGGCGACTTTAAAAGGCGGATATGCTGAAGTGCTGCGCCTGTCGTTTTTCGAGGGTCTTACCCACTCGACGATCGCGGAAAAACTAAACCTCCCAATTGGTACGGTGAAATCGAGGATACGACTTGCATGCGAGAAACTGCGTACAGCCCTTCAGGACGAAGCCAAATGATCGAACATCACCTGGATGACGATATGCTCCTGCAATACGCGGCTGGAACCTTGGCCGAAGGCTGGAGCGTTGCCGTTGCGACCCATCTCGCCTTGTGCCCGGCATGCAGATCCAAGCTGTCGGTCCTCGAAAGCGTTGGCGGATATTTTATCGATAGTGAAATTGCCAATGACACCAATGTTTCGCGAGACTGGGAGTGCTTGAAGGCGGAAATCGATGCAGGCAAGATTGACAAGGTTGTGCCTATTAAGAAGCGTTCTGATACCGACCGGACATACCCAGAGCCTCTGAGGACCTATATCGACGCAGCCGGTGGTCTGCGGTGGCGAACGCTTGGGCGCGGCGCCGCCCAGATGATCATACCGACCGGCGACGAAACGGCGACGTTGCGATTGCTCAAGATTCCAGCCGGTCAGCCAGTCCCGGAGCATTCCCATCGGGGCGTTGAATTGACCCTGGTGCTTGATGGGAGCTTCAGCGACGAAGTTTCCACGTTCGCTCGAGGCGACATCGAAATGGCGGATGACAGCCTGATGCATCAGCCCAAGGCCGATGCCGGCAAGGACTGTATCTGTCTTGCCGTGACCGAGGCGCCGCTCCGCTTCAAGAGCCGGTTATTGCGGCTGATACAGCCAATGCTGGGCATCTGAGGCGGGGCATCATCCTTGTGACGTCGCAAGTCAGCTCGCTTGCTTGGAAATTTCACCAGCTATTTATCCAATGTCTGAACCGAGGCCGCCGTTATCCGTGCAAGCTCTACCGAGCCAAGGAGCCGGTATTGAGAGGAGATGATCATGAAGAAGTTTCTGGTGGTTTCTTGCGTAGCGTTGGCAAGCGTCATGGCAGGGAGCATGATTGCGTATGCCGCGAACCCGAAGGTTGGTGGAGCCGCGATGTTCGAGAACAAGAACATCGTTGAAAACGCCGCGAATTCAAAAGATCACACGACGCTCGTCGCTGCCATCAAGGCCGCGGGGCTTGTCTCCACACTCGAGGGAAAGGGGCCGTTCACCGTCTTCGCTCCAACCAATGAAGCCTTCGACGCGCTTCCCAAAGGCACCGTCGAGACGCTGCTCAAGCCCGAGAATAAGGACAAGCTCACGAAAATTCTGACCTGTCATGTCGTCGCCGCGGACGCGATGGCCAGCACCGTGGCGAAGATGATCAAGGACGATGGCGGCGAGCATGACATCAAGACCGTCGGCGGCTGTGTATTAAGGGCGAAGGACCACATGGGCAAGATCACGCTCACTGACGAGGCAGGCGGAACCGCGACGGTGACGATCGCTGATGTGAAGCAGTCGAACGGCGTGATCCACGTGATCGACAAGGTACTTCTTCCCAAGATGTAACTTCCAGCGCCGGGCTAGTTTGGTGCATGGATTTTCAGGAACAGCAAAGCCACCACTGGCACTTTCAAAAGGTGCCTTCAGGAACATGGTTCTCCTTCAAAAACAACAAAGAGGGTATTTGAGACCGGCTCGTGGCAGGCACATGCGGTCTTCCACGTTTATCGATTAACCTCCTTCCAGAATGGGCCGGCGACCGAGCCGCCGGCCCCCCGCGGAGCCAATGACGATCCGCGCCAGCTCCTGGGGCGTGGAGCCGGGTCCAGCGAGTAAGTAGCTCGCATGGGACGATTTTGTTACGGAGTACTCGAGCACTGGATCAAAAAAGAATCATGTGATGCAGCCATGCGTCCGGAGGATCGCGAGCCAGCAATCATTGCACGGTTCGTGGATGTGGCCGCGGAAGCAGCACTGTGATCAAAATGTCGTCGCCTATCTATTGTCAGGGCTCCGCGACCCACCCAAGCCGCGGCTCTCATCCAAGGTTCCAGAAGGTTACGGGGCGGCCGCTGGTAGGAAGCCTAGCTGTCAGGCGGCGGAAGGAAGCTAGCCCCTCGCTCGACGACCTGCTCAATCCGGCCGACAATTTCCTTCGACGCATTGCTCCATTGATGATCGTATCCGAGAGGAAGCCGTTGGCCGGGCAGAGAATTGGCGGGCTTGCACCGGTTGTCGACGATCGTCCAGCCCTCCCGCGCCTTTCGACCGCCCTGCAAGGAACCGTTCGCCACGGCGGACGGATCACGAATTAGAGATTCAATTCCGAGCATCGCGGTCAGGGCAGCACATCCACTCGGTTGAGCGTCTCTCGAACCATCGGGTTATGAAGCAGACGCGGGTTTGTCATGTTGCTTCCATCCAAGACCTTGCTGACGCGGATGCGGCGAATGGGTAAGATGTGCTGTCGACGGAAGCTCATTAATTGGAAAAGCCTCCAAACGCTTAAGAAGGACCCTATGGTCGTGTATGAATAACGGGCCAATGGCCGAAGTTCCGAAACTGCAAGACGCAGCGCATTACCCTCAACATCTTCCGTGGCCATTGACATGTCGTGTGGATGACAGAAGCTGACGATCCAGCACTCGGAACGGAGATGGAGATGGTCCAGTCGATCGTGGAACTGCGGAACGTCCCGGGCACGGAAGCGGCAGTCGGGTGGGCTGGCGGTCACACTGTGGTGGTCGACAGACCAGATGGTAAGGCTGGCGGCATGGGCCTCGGCTTCAACGGCGGCCAGCTGCTGGCCCTGGCCATCGGAGGTTGTTACTGCAACGACCTCCGCTATGTCGCTCACGATCTCGGCGTGGCCATCGGAGAGATCGAGGTAACGGTGAAACTGGAAATCGACGGGGCGCCCCTAGTAGTGACCGACGCCGTCCTCTCCGTGAGATGTACGACGCTGCACGGCCCCGATGCGCAGACCTTGATCGACCGCGCGTGGAAGGCCTGCACGGTCGCAAATTCCCTGAGGGAAGGCGTGCCCACGAGATTATTGGTGATTGACGGCTCATGACGCGTCCGGCCATGCTGGCCAGCCTTGTATCCTCCGGACAGACGTGCTTTAAGAACCTCCAATATCCTGCCTTGCTGGCCGCCGAACCTGTCGATGAAGGGTGCGACCCTTCGCCTTAGCCGAGACTTCCGGCAAATCTTTTGGCGTATCGGCGGCACGATCACGCTAGCGGTCATGGAAACACTCACTATCGAAAATGGGCTCATTACCGTCTGGCGGGATTATTTTGATCCCGGTGACTTCGATAGACAGCTGGCTGCCTTGTAAAGTAAAGTCGAAACGATAGGCCCGGTGCGTGCGCTATCGGGCCTATCGTTCCAGCGTCAGACCTGGGCCATGCCTCCATCCACAGCCAGTTCCGCACCCGTCGTGAAGCTGCTCTCGTCGCTGGCAAGGAATAGTGCTGCCGCCGCCACCTCATCAGGTCTAGCCATGCGTCCGAGAGGGACCATGCTGGACAAGGCGTCCCGAACCTCCCGTGAGGCGCTCGCCATCATCGCTGTATCGGTTGGTCCTGGGCTAACGACGTTGACGCGAATGCCCCTGGGAGCCAGTTCGTTGGCAAAGGTGCGTGCAAACGAACGGATCGCGGCCTTGCTCGCACCATAGACGCCATAGCCCTTGGTGCCGATGTCGCCCGCAATGGACCCGATCAGCACGATTGTGCCACCGTGTCGCATGAGATCTATCGCACCTTGCGCCGCGAATACGAGAGACCGGACATTCAAGTCAAATGTCCGATCGAAATGATCCTCGGCAATGTTTTCCAGCGGCGCGTATTCAGACAGGCCCGCGTTGATCACGAGCACATCGATCCGGCCTCGTTCCGATGCGATATGCTCGAATACGCGCTTACGATCGGCATTTTCGCTGGCGTCCGCTTGAATGACCCTGATGCTGCCCGTGGTCCCTGCCTTTGATGTGCTGTCGCCACCCTTCCGGCTGGTCGCGTAGACGTGCGCGCCTTCGCTGGCGAATCTCTGCGAAATGGCTCCGCCAATCCCGCCCACGCCGCCGATCACGAGGGCGATCTTGTTTGCTAAGCTGCTCATGTGAACTCCATTTATAATGACCGAGGATTTGATATATGAGCTATACCTACGGTCAATTACGCACTACATATAAAGCAGATATCGAGGAGTATACCCATGTCGGAAGTGGAGGCTGTTCTTTCACCCAAAGACAGCTTGTCTCGTCGGGCAAAGCCCGTCTCCAAGGAGGCGTTGGTGGATGTCGAGAAGGCACGACCGGTGCTAGAGCAGATCGCCAACAAATGGTCGGTCCTGATCCTGACGGTCTTGTGCAGCAGGCCGTCACGGTTCAACGAGATTATGCGGCGTCTTGACGGGATCACGCACAAAGCGCTCGCCGACGCATTGAAACGGCTAGAGCGCAATGGGCTCATACGCCGTGAAGTGCTCACGACCACGACGCCTGTAGGCGTTGAATATACCATCACGCAGCTCGGCCGTTCCCTTCAGCAGCCGTTCGAGGCGCTATACGCGTGGTCCATGACCTTCGGTCCTGAGCTTGAGCGGGCGCAAGTGGAATACGATCGCCAGCGAGACTAGTTCTCTGGCGATCGTAATGCGTGCTACTGTCCGCCTGACGCGCGGACCACCAACTTGCCAAAATCGCGCCCCTCGAGAAGACCCATGAATGCGGCAGGGGCATTTTCGAGGCCTCGATCATGTGTCCCCGGTACTTCAGCCGGGCGTCAGCGATCCAAGCCGCGGCTTCCTTTAAGTTCATGCAAGACCATGCCCGAAATTAATCGTTCCAGGCGACCCGGGCCGTCGAGAGGCCTTGGGAGCTGAGTGACTAAGGCAGAGCAGGCAACACGGATTGCGTCCATCGTTTGCTAGTGTCACGTTTTTGCCAACATTCGCGGTAGCGTTACCCGCGCTTGATCGATCGCCGCGCAACCGAAAATTTTTGGCGGACTTGGACCATGCCGACTTATGAGATAGACCAGCCTTCAATATCTTTTCAGACAGCTGCTAGGACGCTTGCGGATCATATGGAGGATTTCGCGAACGAGCTGTCCAAGTTACCCCGCTCGATCGAGCTTACTGCCCTTGAACTCAGGTTTGCGATGCTGCGGGCTTTGATGGAGGAGCGACTGACCGGCGAGGACCTGCCACCATGCGGGGCGGCCAATCAGAACTTCGCGGCTCAGGAGCGACTTTCCCGCTCCTGATCTATGCTGAAGGGTCTTTTGAAGGTGGCACGCAATGCGATAACTTTGGCATATGCGGATCAACCCTTAGCTTTAAGCAGTTCCACGCCACGGTCGGTAGTCGGAGAAGACCCGATGATCGACCCGTTTCAGCGGGCCGTCACCTATCTGCGTGTCTCGGCGACCGATCGCTGCGATTTCCGCCGCACCTATTGCATGGCCGAGAACATGAACTTCCTGCCGAGGAAGGATCTTCTGACGCTGGAGGAGCTGAACAGGCTCTGTTCCGCCTTTATCGCCAAGGGCGTTCGCAAGCTGAGACTGACCGGCGGCGAGCCGCTGGTGCGCAAGAACATCATGCATCTCGTGCGCCAACTCGGCCAGCAGATCGGCTCCGGTCTCGACGAGCTGACGCTGACCACCAACGGCTCGCAACTCGCGCGTTATGCCGACGAGCTCTATGATTGCGGTGTTCGCCGCATCAACGTGTCGCTGGATACGCTCAATCCCGACAAGTTTCGCGAGATTACCCGCTGGGGCGACTTCCACAAGGTCATGGAAGGGATTGATGCCGCCCAGAAAGCGGGCCTGCACATCAAGCTCAACGCCGTCGCCTTGAAGGATTTCAACGACGTCGAGATGCCCGAGATGATCCGCTTCGCCCATGGTCGCGGCATGGATCTGACCGTCATCGAAACCATGCCGATGGGCGAGATCGAGGAAGACCGCACCGATCGCTATCTGCCGCTCTCCAAGTTGCGCGCCGATCTCGAAAAGCAGTTCACGATGAGCGAAATCGGCTACCGCACGGGTGGCCCTGCCCGCTACGTCACCGTCGAGGAAACCGGCGGCCGCATGGGCTTCATCACCCCGATGACCCATAATTTCCGCGAGAGCTGCAACCGCGTGCGCCTCACCTGCACCGGCACGCTCTACATGTGTCTCGGCCAGAACGACGCCGCCGATCTGCGCTCGGCCGTGCGCGCCACCGAAGACGACGGCTTGCTCTACGCCGCGATCGACGAGGCGATCTCCCGCAAGCCCAAGGGTCACGACTTCATCATCGACCGCACCCACAACCGCCCCGCCGTCAGCCGCCACATGAGCGTCACCGGCGGGTGATCCAACCGGCTCTCCCTGGGGGAAGTTCCTGAACTTCAACGGTCGACAACCACCCGCGCGCGGCAAGGGACTGTTTCAAAGGCAAGGTGTCACGGCGCTACGACGAGAATCGGCCATTTTTCAATCCGACTAAGCGTCGTCGAACATCCCAGTCGGAAGCCCGTCAATGCTGTAGCTGTTCTTCTCGCGGCGATAGATCTCGATACCGTCCGGGCCCTTTGCGTCCGTCCATTGGTCCAGGCTCGACCGCTCGGCCTTGTAGTCGAACAGCGGAACGCCGAAGCCGCAGGACGTTTGTACCAGATCGATTTCCAGCAAGATGAATTGACGGGCTCCGGAAGGTTCCGAGCCTCCAAAATGAGTGAGCAGGATGTTGCCGTATTCGGAACTGTCACGGCGTATGGTTCGCCCGCGGCCGTAAAGACGCAAGATCATCGGCGGCCCTTGGACGGCGCAAAACATGATCGTCAGGCGACCATCCGCGCGCAAATGCGCGGAAGTCTCGTTTCCACTGCCGGTCCTGTCCAGGTATACAATCTTGTTCGCGTCGATCACACGCAGTGAGCCCGTCTCCCGAGGCGAAATATTCACCCGGGAATCGCCGGTGGCCGAGGCCGTGAAGAAAATGTGCTGCCGATCAATGAAGTCTTTAAGACGAGCGTCGATACTCTCGAACTGCTTTGCCACGGCTCATGCGCCTCGTGTTTTCATGAAGATGGGTGCAAATAGCCACGAGCCTAATTGGAAATCAAGCAGCAGACCACCGCGCAGGATCACCTTTGACGTTGGGTTCCCCGCGGCGACGAGTGACGCCGGAGCCGTTTCACCAGTATGGCGACCTCGCCCTGTGAATAGAGCGCGGCACTCCGCCCGGGATGACTACTGCAGCCACGATAGAGCTGCTGAACGGCTCCCAACCGTATGATCGGGAGCCGTTGGCGGTATTCGCTTCACTTGATGCGGGCGCTGACCTTTTCGATTGCTTTGTTCGCGCACGCTTCGTCCAGGTTGCCGCCCGGTGCGCCTGCAACGCCAATCGCGCCGATCGTATCCTTGCCGACCTTGATCGGGACGCCGCCGGCTAGAACGAGGAAGCCTGGAATATCCGACATACCGGCCGCGACCGGGTTCTTGGACACATTTTCGGCGATGGCGCTGGTGGGGTTGCGCGACGAGGCCGAAGTGAAAGCCTTCTGCGTGGACGCATCGGCGGTGTGGGCGCCCGCGTTCTCGGAGCGAACCAGCGCAAGAAGGACCCCAGACCGGTCGGTCACGGCTGCTGACACGTTATATCCGTCGGCCGTGCATGCCGAAACGGCCGCCTGGGCGATATCAACCGCGAGCGTGGTCGCAATACTGGTCTGCTTCACGGTATCCTGCGCAAAAGCCGGGGCGGCTACAAGCGCGCTGGCAGTAAGGGCGAGCATAAGGGTTTTCATTTTGTCCGCTTTCTTTCCATTGTTGATGGCTTCCAGCTTAAAGGGAGCTAGCTTGGAGTATATTCGCTGTGTCACCGAGTGGGATCGGTACGATTACCGATGTCCCATGAGCCAGATGCGGGTTTGCTCGGCGACTGCCGGCGTTCCGAGTTTAGTTGCAATGCTAGCCCGATGACTGTCGACGGTTCGGACCGACACATCGAGCGCGACCGCGATGTCCTTGCTTCCAAAACCCTTTGACACCAGCTCGATCACCTCCAGTTCTCGGGATGTAAGATGGTCGAGCAACCGACTGTTCTCGTCGCGGACGAGTAGATCGTCGAGCGCGGCCTCGCAGGTTGCGATTGTTTCCATCAGCACGTGCTCATCGACTGGCTTTGCGAGGAAATCGAGGACGCCGGCCTTGAACGCACGGCGACATGCCTCGACGTCGCCGTGTCCTGTAATCATGATGGCAGGCCAGCGGATCCCGAGATCCTCGAGCCTCTTCAGAAGCTGCAGGCCGCTGATCGCGGGCATTCTGAGATCAAGCAGCATGATTCCGGGCTTTGCCTTCTCCACATGAGCGAGGAGGTGGGCCGCGTCAGGGAAGGCCGCAACTTCTTTTCCATAGGTCGCGAGCAGAAGCGTCATCGCCTCCCGCACCGCAAGGTCGTCGTCGACGAGGTAGATCACGTGGGCTCTCCCAGTGGCAGGCGGATGATGAAACTGGCGCCGCCGTCATTGCGTGCTTCCAGACTGCCATCCATCCGTTCGATCAGCCGTGAGGACAAAGGCAGGCCAAGACCCAATCCGTCAGCCTTGGTGGTGAAGAACGGGTCAAAGATCCTGTGGAGCGAACCCGTCTCGACGCCTGGCCCATTGTCCGCGACAATGATCGCGACGCCGTCGCCCTCCCATCGAGCCTCCAATGTAATGCGCGGAGAGGGGCGCCCACCGAGCGCATCGGCGGCGTTCCGAACGAGGTTGTGAATAACCTGCTGAAACGAAACCACATCGATCGGGACGGCGGGTAGGTCCGAGGGAACGTTCATGTTGAGGGTGATTGCCCGCGCGTCGATGTCCGCTTCAACGAGTCGCATGGCTTCAATGATCGCCTCATGGAGAGGGACCATTTTGATATAGGCCGGCGCACCTGAAATATATGCCCGCATGCGCCCAAGGATATCTCCCGCACGCTTGGCCTCGCGAATATTCGCCTCGAGTGCCTTTTCGAGGATATCCTGACGGCCCATGGCCAATGCTCGTCTTGCGGCCTGGCTCTGGCTGAGCATTGCCGCTACCGGCTGGGCCAGTTCATGGGCAATGCCGGAGGCCATTTCGCCTAGGGCATTCACGCGCCCGGCATGGGCAAGTGTCGCTTCCTGTTTTAGAAGTGCTGCTCGTGTCTCGTGACCACGGCGTTCAGCTTGGGTTTGCAGGTACGACACGGACAACCAGATGACCGCCGCCCAGCCGACGATAAGCGGAATGGCCAACCGGAGCGGGACCAGTTCAATGATGCCAAAATTCCGGCCGATCTCCAGCTGGAGTGGCTGGGTATGGCTCGTCATCACGATCCCGGTCGTCGTGGAAAGGAGCCCTGCATCGATGGCACCATGTAATGCCAAGGTCTCATCGTTCAACGTCAGCCTTGTGGAATAGTTCTGGGGCGGCTCCTCACCAGCCAGCAAGGCATTCGCGTCGATGCGCAGACGCAAGATCCGACCGGGCTCGACAAGCTTGAAAAGATCGTAGGCGTGGATGCCGGGCAGGGCGCGCGTTGTGATTTCGCCGACATTGGAGAGCTTTGGCAGATCGTCGAGGGTGCGCCCGCCTTCCTCCCGAGCCCCGCCGGCATGGCCGTAGCGGAAAATTCGCGCCGCACCCTCATCGAGACGGAACGTGGCAATTTCGACGATGCGAGGGTAGCGGACCAGAATGTTTTGCGAGAGGCCCTGAATACTCGGCGACGGCTCCTCCGGCGACATTCGTACGATCGCGCCCAGCGCGCTAAGGTGTGCATCGTGCTGCGCCAGCTTCTCGGCGAGAAGCGTTTCTGTGGCACCAGCCCTGTCCAACAACTCCTGCCGACCCGACCGATATTCGACCGCCGTGAGGGCAAGAATCGACAGCGAGCTGGCCGTGACCCATGCGAGGACGGCCTTAGCAAGATGAGTGCGCTGGTTTAGAAAGCTATGCATGACATATGACGCCGCAGGGCATCCGCTCCGTCGTTGGGTGGTTTATGGTCAAATCAACACTTATCGGGGGGACGCGGCAATCGGTAATCCTACTGGAACAGAACTGCCGGATCCACAGGGACGGGCCAGATAGACGGCGCGATAACGGTGCCAAATCGGAGGAGGCGGGACCACAAAGGGATAGGGTTGCCACCGCGGGCCGCTGAGATCCGCATCTTTCGCGATATCCCTAAAGGATGGATGCGTTGAGATAAGCGGCAAATCCCGCAGCGGACACGCCGCGAGACGGAAGCGGTCCCAGGATGTCACCGAATTTGTAAGCGACCAACATCCCGACCATTACAATCGCGCCGCCGTGAGCGACACCGGCTGAGACTGCCAGCCCGATCGCACAGAGGCAGATGGTCGTCGCCAGGCACGTCATTGCCAACTGCCCCGTGATGTGCTCGCGTCGGCGGAAAAGGTCGACATGAAGCCGATCCAGCTGAAGCCTACCGCCAAGCATAAGCAGAGTGATTGCATCTTCGATCCTTAGCGAAATAGTGAAACCGACACCCGACGAACTGTCATGTCGTTTGCAGCTAGCAAGGCGAAATCGATAGCACGATTATCCCGGTCATTAGCGCCGCGAGACATTGGCGATCTCGACCACGGCCCATGGTGGCCCGAGAGGAAAGCGGGGATGCACTTTGGGACCGCGGCTCCGATCACGCGCCACCGGGCGCCTGCCTCGCCCGAGGGGGTGGCGAGGTGAAAGGCCCGTCGTCGCATTCGTTTGGGCTTTGCTAAGCCGTCAGAGCGTGCTGCCGCTGGCACCGCCGCCGTGGCCTTCATTGAACGCCAATCGAGCATGGAGTTGATCGATCGCGCGTTGGAAGACGGCGGGATCATCGAGTGCCCGGGAGAGGACGATCGCGCCCTGGATGGCGAGAACGGCATCTTCCGAGAGGAGGCGTGCCTGCTCAGCGTCACGGCCTTGCCGGACGAGCGCTGCTTGCAAAGCGTCCACCCAAGCGACGAAGTAACGCCGGATGGCCTGCGCGAAGAGGTCCCGGGTGTTGGCAACAGCCAGGGCACCGACGAGACAGACGCGCCTGCCCGACCTGAAGTATGTCGCGGTTTCATTGAGCATTGTCGCTATCGCGGCATTGGCATCGTCCCCGTCTCGCAGGGGAGAATAGACGGACGCTTCAAACCATTGCTCTATCTCGGCGAGCACGGCCCGGACCATCTCCTCCTTCCCATTCGGGAAGAAGTGGTACAGGCTGCCCTTGCCCAGGCCGGTGGCCTTGCCGATCAAGGCAAGGCTCGCACCTTCGTATCCATGCTCGCGAAAAACTTCGGCCAGGGAGGCGATGGCATCAGATCTTTCAGCGACCATGCGGGCCATGATTAGAGGCCCAGATCGCTGAGGCTGGGATGGTCGTCCGGACGACGGCCGAGCGGCCAATGGAACAGGCGATCGCCTTCAGCAATCGGCATTTCGTTAATGCATGCGTGGCGGTGCGCCATCAGGCCGTCCTCTGCGAATTCCCAGTTCTCGTTACCATAGGCACGGAACCAATGGCCACTGTCATCGCGATATTCGTAGGCGTAACGCACAGCGATGCGGTTGCCGGTGAACGCCCATAGTTCCTTGATGAGGCGGTATTCATGCTCCTTGTTCCACTTACGCTCCAGAAATGCCTGGGCTTCTTCGCGGTTGGTGGCGAATTCAACGCGGTTCCGCCAGCGGGTATCGACGGTGTAAGCGAGGGCGACCTTGGCGGCGTCGCGGCTGTTCCAGCCATCTTCGGCCAGACGAACTTTTTCGACCGCGGTTTCGTGATCGAACGGGGGGAGAGGAGGACGTGACATGTTGATTTTCCTTTGTAAATCGCTTTTCGTGTACTGATTGGTCAACGCTTGACTGATTGGTACAGTAGTCATGGTGATTTTTGGTGTCAACGATTTTTTGAGGCGTCGTGACGTTTCTTCCGACGGAATTTTCCGATCGCGAACCGAGAGGCCTGGCGGTCAGAACGCCACGCGAAGGCTGATCAACCGCGCGACCATGGACCCGGGCGCGCCGACGGCAAATCAAGCGGTACTTCCGCATCGATCTTTCGGGTAGCAAACCGACGGCCTGAGGCGGCGAACGGATGGATCAGCGCAGCGACGCTGCAAGACTGCCCCGCCATGTTGGCGACCTGGCAATGAGAGACATGCGTTTTGGCGGACTTTGGTGCCGCGCGCGGGCTGGAATGGCGTCGCAATCAAAAAGGGATGTCACGCCTCGTTGCGAGGCGAGCGGCAAATCGGCGTTGGGCGCTCTAGCCCGGACGCCCATCGCGTTGCTGAACGATGGGAAACCCCATGGAACAATGGCCGACGGGGTTGACGGGCGAAGGTAAGAAATGGCGGAAAGCGCGCCTTGTCGGCCTATGGGCGGGGCGTCCGAGCCATTATGGAAAAAGAGGCGGCGCCCAATCTGGAGGCCGCCCGTCCGGCGATCAGTTGTTGGTGTCGCGGAGGATCTCGAACAGGAACCAGACACGCTTCTCGGTCTCGTCGATCCAGTTTTCCAGCAGACTGGCGGTCGCGACGTCGCCATACTCAACGCAGAGGTCATGTAGCGAGCGCATGCTGGCCACGAGCGAACCGTTGTCGTCGCGCAATTCCGCAAGCATCTCATGCGGATGAACGAACTCCGCGTCATTGTCGGCGATGCGCTGCCTGCGCGAGATATCTCCAATCGACCGCAGGGTGCTGCCGCCGACCTTCCGTACCCGTTCAGCCAACGGATCGGTCATCGCGAACAACTCGTCGCCGTGCTCGTCGAGCAGGAGATGGTAGTCACGGAAGTGCGATCCCGACATGTGCCAATGGAAATTCTTGGTCTTGAGATAGAGCGCGAACACATCCGCCAGCAAGGCCGTCGCGCCAGCGGAGATATCCCTGACCGCGTCGCTGCCCAATCCTGCCGGAGTTTTCAGCGTGGCGGCGCCACGCGACCTAATCTGTTGGTCCATGACCCTATTCCGTTCTTGGAAACGAATTGATTATGCCGCCCCTGAGGCGCCGGGCATCGCCTGAGCGGGCGGTGCGGCGTAATCCGGTGGCTCGCGGCTTTCGAAGAGGGACAAAAGCCCCTCTTCGTTTTTATCGGCCGAGACGGCCACGGCGCGGGTCATCCACACCGGACCGGGGTCAGCCCTTGATAAAGGCCAGCAGGTCCTTGTTCAGCACGTCGGCATTGACGGTGAGCATGCCGTGCGAGAAGCCGGGATAGGTCTTGATCTGGCCGTTCTTCAGAAGCTTGATCGACTTCCTTGCAGCATCGGCGATCGGTACGATCTGGTCGTCTTCGCCATGCAGGACGAGCGTCGGAACGGTGATCGCCTTCAGGTCTTCCGTCTGGTCCGTTTCGGAGAAGGCCTTGATGCCGTCATAGTGCGCCTTGGCGCCGCCCATCATGCCCTGGCGCCACCAATTCTGGATCACGCCTTCCTGAACCTTGGCGCCGTCACGGTTGAAACCGTAGAACGGGCCCGCCGGAACGTCACGGAAGAACTGCGCGCGGTTCGCGGCAAGCGCGGCACGGAAGCCATCGAACACTTCGATCGGCAGGCCCTCGGGGTTGGCGGCGGTCTTGACCATCAGCGGCGGAACGGCCGATACCAGAACGGCCTTGGCCACGCGGCCGGCCGGCTGGCCGAACTTTGCAACGTAGCGGGCAACTTCACCACCACCCGTGGAATGGCCGATGTGCACGGCGTTCTTCAAATCCAGCGCTTCGACGACGGCAAAAGCGTCAGCGGCATAATGGTCCATGTCATGACCGTCGGCGACCTGGGCGGAGCGGCCGTGACCGCGGCGATCATGGGCAACGACGCGGTAACCCTTCGACAGGAAGAACAGCATCTGCGCATCCCAGTCATCCGACGACAGCGGCCAGCCGTGGTGGAAGACGATTGGCTGTGCGTCCTTCGGACCCCAGTCCTTGTAAAAGATTTCAGTGCCGTCCTTGGTTGTTACGAGGCCCATGTCGATATCTCCTTGTACTGAATTGTTTGTGGAAGAGTTGTGTGAGAAGGCGAGCGCCGGAATGCTCACGCTGGCAAGTGCGATGCTTCCGATCAGTACGCTGCGTCTCGACACGAAAAACCGATCTGCATCGGATGCCATTGTATTTCTCCTGTCGCGCCGTGTTTGCGAATTCCGTATTTGACAAATAGAAGGTATCGCCATCTTCTGGCGGAAACACGTGGCGGAAATGACTTTATCCGAGGCAAAAGTGGCAAAACGCAAGGAACCTGATTTCATAGAGGTGGGGTTGCTGATCTACCCGGATTGTCAGTTGGCCGCTGTCTACGGACTGACCGATCTGTTTCGCGTCGCCAGCGACTGGTCGACGGATCTGCAAGTGCCGACCAGCCTTCGGAAAATCCGCGTCAGCTACTGGAAGATGGAGGGAGGAGATGTGTCCTGCACATGGGATTCACGACCCGGAGCTCCGCATTTGCTGAGCTACGTTATCGCGCCACCGAGCATCATCATGCCGGAGAAGATGCAAAGCATGAGCCCCGCATCGCAATGGCTCGCGTCCCAACATGCGCGTGGTGTAACCGTCTGCTCAATCTGTGCCGGAGCGTTTGTCCTTGCCGAGACCGGGCTCATCGACGGCCGGCGCGCCACGACTCACTGGGCTTTTGCCGAAAGGCTTGCCGAACAGTTTCCCAATATCGACGTCTCGCCGGACAATATGATCATTGACGACGGTGACGTCATCACCGCGGGCGGTATTCTCGCCTGGGCGGATCTTGGACTGCTGCTTGTCGAGAAGCTGTTGGGGCAGGCGGTGATGCTGGAGACAGCTCGCTTTCTCGTCGTCGATCCGCCGCGTCGCAGTCAGAGCCAGTACAAGGCTTTTCTCCCGCGGTTCGACCATGGCGACAAGGAGGTTCTGCAGGTCCAGCACCAGTTTCATGCGACACCAGAGCTGCAAAAGTCGATTGGCGAGCTTGCCGATAGTGTGCGTCTTTCGGAGCGAACCTTACAGCGCCGCTTTCACCGCGCGACACGGCTGAAGCTGACCGAATATCTGCAGAACGTCCGCATCATGAAGGCGCGGCAGTTGCTGGAAACAACGAACGGCTCCGTCGAGAGCATTGCCTGGGCGGTTGGCTATACCGATCCGGCGGCATTTCGAAAAATCTTCGGCAGGTTGACGGGCGCGAAGCCAAACGTCTATCGCGGCGACGCGCGGCTTTGATCGTGTCAAAGATGTAGCCGACCGCTGATCGTCGGCCCGCCGGAAATTGCCGCTTGCGTCCGCGAGGTGAGCGGTGATGTCGGTTCGATATCAAACTCTATAAGCGCACCCACCCGGTTATCGGAAGTTACCGACGTTTCGGTCTGCCGCGGCTCACCAGCATAGCCGATTGTGAACCCGCACCTGGAAAGCCTCGCCGGGTGCCCGGCTCTCCCGACAACAAACCGCGCCAGTGCGGGCGGGCACTGGCGCGGTCGATCAGAACGGGCGTGTTGGTCAGAAGCCAAAATCGCTCAAGGACGGGTAGTCGTCCGGGCGCCGGCCGAGCGGCCAAAGGAACTTGCGATCCGCTTCGGCGATCGGCATCTCGTTGATGCTGGAGTGGCGATGCGACATCAAGCCGTCTGCTGCAAAGAGCCAGTTTTCGTTGCCATAGGCGCGAAACCACTGTCCGCTGTCGTCGCAATATTCGTAAGCATGGCGCGCGGCTATCCGGTTGTCCTTAAATGCCCATAGCTCCTTGATGAGCCTATACTCGCATTCCTTCTTCCACTTGCGCGCCAGAAAGGCCTGAGCCTCCTGCCGATTGGTGGCGAGTTCCACGCGGTTGCGCCAGCGGGTGTCGAGGGTGTAGGCCAGTGTAACCTTGGCTGCATCACGCGAGTTCCAGCCGTCTTCGGCAGTCGAACCTTTTCGATGGCGGTTTCCCGCGTTAAGGAGGGGAAAGGGGGGCGCGTCACTGGCGTTGCCTTCGTGATCTGAGCGGTTTCGGCAAGCGCCGACCCAGCGAGGGCCGCAGCGGGCGGTGCAGCAATAAAAGGGCGGCGGTTCATAAGATTCACCTGTCAAGAAATGGGGGCTGTAACGTTTCGCGGGGAGGGGAGGCGATGAAAGCCTCGCCTGGACGATCGACCGCGCTATCGCCGCAAGCCACCCGGGGATCCGAGTTCTGCACATCAACTCGAATCGGGCGGGGTCAAGCGCGGTGGGGCGCGTGCTGAAGGCCAGACAACCCGCAATGCGTCGCGTCGCGGCCTAGAAGAGGCAGCCCGAGCGCCCAAAGCGCCGCGCTGCCCATCGGCGCCGTCAAAACGGCTTGGTCGGAAGGTATTTGCCGTCGAGCGTGATAACGGCACGGGAGCCGCCTTCCGGATCTTCAACCTTTTCGACTTTCAACGTGAAGTTGATCGCGCTGATAATGCCGTCGCCGAACTTCTCGTGGACCAGAGCCTTCAGCGTGGTACCGTAGACCTGCACGATTTCGTAGAAGCGATAGATAGTCGGATCGGTCGGTACACCATTTCCGAGGCTGCCGCGGACCGGAACGGTCTGCAGAAGTGCAACGGCGTCGTCATCGAGGTCAAGCGCCTTGCCCACGGTCTTGGCGGCGTCAGCCGGAAGCGGATGCTGGCCGAGCAAGGCGGCGGTGACGAAGGCCTCGGACAGGCCGGTGCCTTGGGTGATCTGGGCATAGCTCAGGTCCTTCTTGAGCTTCGATGCCAGAATGATATCGGTCAGGTCCTGACGGCTGTTCTGTGTGGCTTGAGACTGTAACATTTGGGTGCTTTCTCTTGTTGGGATTGGGATGTTGGTCTTGAGGGGTCAGGCAACGCGTCTTGCTTGATATCTGATGGCCTGGACCTCGGGATTGTCGGCAAGCGAAACGAAGGCGCCCCTGCTGCCATCGAAAGCTTCGATGTTTCCGCTCGCGATGTCGTAGATCCAGCCATGCAGGGCGACGCGGCCCTCCTCGAGAGCCAGGCGTACCGATGGGTGGGTCTGGATATTGGCGAGCTGTGCGATGACATTTTCACGCACCATGGATGCGACCTTGGCGGGCTCGTCCTTGTGCTCGCGGGCCTCGTTCACCACACGGGCGGAGTCGGCGTAACGCAGCCAGCTGCCCACGGCAGGCATGTGGTCCAGGCACTTACAGGAGGCGATGGCGGTCATCGCGCCGCAATCAGAGTGGCCGCAGATCACAATGTCAGAGACCTGCAGAGCCGCGACCGCGTATTCGACCGAGGCGGAAACGCCGCCCGGCTCGGGGCCGTAGGACGGGACGATGTTGCCGGCGTTGCGGATAACGAAGAGGTCGCCCGGTTCGCGTTGGGTAACCAGTTCAGGCACCAGGCGGCTGTCCGAGCAGGAAATGAACAGAGCCCGGGGGTTCTGCTGATTTGCCAAATCCTTGAAGAGCTTAACCCGCTCAGGAAAGGCCTCCTTCTGGAACTTCAGAAAGCCGTCAATAATGTCTTTCATCGCTGCGATCTCCGTTTCGCGATCTGTTGAGATGAAAGCTAAGGGCCGCATGGCATAATGTAAAAGTCTCGTTTATTATGCGATGGATTAGATAATCTTATAGGTTTGATGATGCTTTCTCGACAGGTTCGCTATTTCCTTGCAGTGGCGGAGCACCAGAGCTTCACGCGGGCCGCGGAGGCCATGCATGTCTCGCAGCCGGCGCTTTCGCAGCAGGTCAGGCTGATGGAGGAAAGCCTTGGCGTGCAGTTGTTCGACAGATCAGGGCGCATGACACGATTGACGGATTCCGGAGAGGTTTATCTCCAATACGTGCGTCGTGCTTCGCAGGAGTTCCGGGAAGCCAAGCGCGCGCTCCACGATGTGAACGACCTCAGCCGTGGAGGGCTGCGGGTGGCAGTGACGCCAACGTTCACGACCTATCTGGTCGGCCCCCTCGTCGAGGCGTTCCACAGTCGGTACCCGAATATCTCCCTCAACCTGCGGGAAATTTCGCAAGAGCACATGGAGGATCTGCTTCTGTCTGACGAGATCGATCTGGGGATCGCGTTTTCCGGAACGCCGACAGCCGACCTCGATCTTGAGCCCCTGCTGGTGGAAACCCTGGCCCTGGTCGTCAGAACCGGACATCCTCTGGCGGGTGAAGCATCAGTGGGACTTGAGGCCCTGAGTGCGGCGTCCTTGGTGCTGCTCAGCGCGGAGTTCGCCACGCGCGAGCAGATCGATCGTTTCTGCCGTCAGCACGGCATTCAACCGCAGGTCCGGATAGAGGCCAACTCCATCAGCGCGGTGATCGAAATTGTTCGCAGGACGTCTCTCTCGACACTCCTACCCGCAACGATCGCCTTCGCCCATCAGGACCTGAAGGCAATTGCCCTCGATCCGGTGCGCCTGCAGCGCACCGCCGTGTTGATGCAGCGCCGGGACGCCTACCGAAGCGCCGCGGCCAAGATCTTCCTTGCCCTGGCAAGGGAGGTTGCGGCCGGGTTGGAAGGGTTTGAGGCTGCGTGAGGCCACCGCGCAGGTGATCAGCCGCAGAAGGCGACGTCCACACTCACCTTGCGGATCATCTGCGCCACTTGCGGTAAGGCCCGCACGACGGCGCCCTTGTTGGTCCCGATGAACACGTCCTGCATGGGGAGGCGGGAGTGGGTCCTCAGCAAATGTACCGTTCCCGCTTTCAGTTGGGTATGAAGCAATCTGCCTGGCAGGATGCTGATGCCCGTGCCTGCCTCAACCAAGTTGAGGATGGCGCCAAGGTTGTTGCAGACGTTGAGGCGAAGGCCAAGCTCGCGGTTGCCGCTCAGGGCATTGGTCGTCAAAGTATGGAGATTGGACGGCGCGGGGGTTGAGAATATTCTCTGTCGGAGAAGCATCGCTTCCGAGACGAATTCGCGCGGCATCTCGAGTTTGGGGCTGGCGAACCATTCGACCGTTTGACGGCCGAGCAATTCCAGCGCGACGTTGTCGTGTTCGGGTGGTGTCGACAGGACTGCGATATCGAGCAGCCCTTCGGAAAGCTGTCGGGCGAGGTTGTGGCTGGTGTCGACGGTGGCTGCAACGCGGGTCTCGGCAAAGCGACCGTCGAGTTCGTCCAGCAATGCGGGAAGGCACACGACCGCGAAACTGTCCATCACGCCCACTCTGAGTGTCGGCAGCCGGGTGTTGCGCGTCTTGATATTGGATTCGATGTCCCTGGCAATGCCGATCATCGCCTCGGCATAGTGCTTGAGAGCCTCGCCCTCGCTGGTCAATTGCAGCTGGCGCTTTTGCCGGATGAACAGCGCCACACCGAGTTGCTCCTCCAACTCCTTGATACGATAGGACACAGTCGGCTGGGTGATGCTCAGCTTCTCCGCCGCGGCATTGAAGCTGCGCAATTGCGAGGCCCAATAAAATGCCTCGACCGCCGAAAAGCTGAGAGCCATGTCAACCTATAGAAAAATTCGATCGATACCTGGCAATATCCTAATTGGATTTTGAATTCAATCACTCCTAAGCTCACTCAGTAAGCAGCTCAGCTAGGTGGTCAAAAAATGTACAAAACCATTTCCCGCGCGCATATCCTCGAAGATCTGCCAGAGATAGCGGATATCGAGTCGGCCGAGTTGCGTGAGAAGGTTATCGACGCCTGGGTGTTCGCTCTCGAGCGCTCGTCCTTCGATCGCGTCACCGACATTCAAGGTGAGGGCAGCCCTAACATTTTCTCCCTGAAGCGCGGCACGCAGGATGCACATCTGCGCGGCGTCACCCGTCTGGCTCTGTCGATCTATGAAGAATTCAAGGCGACCTATCCCGAGGCCAAGGTCGATCGCGACATCATTCTGGCCGGCGGCCTTTGCCACGACATCGGCAAGACCTGGGAATTCGATCCGGTCAAGCTGAAGCGCTCGGCCGAGCGCGGCGATCGCTACGGCGACCCGACCTACCGTCATTCCGCCTATGGCGCACATGTCTGCTTGTCCGTCGGCCTTCCCGACGAAATCGGCCATATCTGCATGGGCCACGCAATGGAATTCGGTCAGATCGGCCATAGTACCGAATGCTTCATCATCCGCCAGGCCGACCACACCTGGTGGCTGGTCGCGGCAGCGCTCGATCTTTGCCATCCCGATACGATCGCGCAAGCGGGCAAGAATATCCGCGTGCGACCGCTCGGGACTGAATGACGACTGTAACTGTAAGGCGCGAAAGCCGAGGTTAGCATGGATTACACCTTCCAATTCGGCCCACTAGCAAACTACCTACCGCAGTTCATCAGCGGCTTCTGGCTAACGATGCTGCTGGCGTTCGTGGGAATTTTCGGGGGCATTGCGCTCGGCGTCGGCTGTGCCGTCGCCTCCACCTTACCGGGCTGGTTGCCGCGTTTTCTCGTCCGTTGCTACGTGGAGGCGATGCGCAACACGCCGCTTCTGGTGCAGATCTTCGTGATCTTCTTCGGACTTCCGAATCTCGGCGTGCGGATGTCACCATTGACGTCGGTCTTCATCGCGCTGGTTCTCAACAATGGCGGCTATATCGCGGAGATCGTCCGCGGCGGCATCCAGTCGACGCATCGCAGCCAGGTCGAGGCGGCCGAGAGCCTCGGGATGACCTATTTCCAGACGCTTCGCTTCGTCATCCTGCCGCCGGCGCTCGAGAAGGTGTTCACGCCCGTCGTGTCGCAATGCGTGCTGCTCATGCTGTCTACCAGTCTCGTGTCGGCTATCGGCGTCGAGGACCTGACCGGAGCTGCGATGATCGCCAGTTCGGAGACCTTCCGGACGATGGAAGTCTATCTCGTTATCGCCGCTGTCTACGTCATGATGAATTTCGTCTTCCGCGCCATCTTGAACCTTGCCGGGTTGCTGATCTTCCGCCGCTCGCGCCGCAATCTTTTCCGGGGGAACTGACATGCGTACCTTTGGCTCGCCGGAATTCTTCTTCATATTTCACGCGCTGCGCTGGACGTTGACGCTGACTGTCATCGCTTTCGTGGGCGGGGGTCTGGTCGGCATCGCGCTCGCCGTGATGCGCATCTCGTCTTCGAGAGCGCTGCGCGTGGCGACCTCCGCCTATATGCAGTTCATCCAGGGGCTGCCGCTGCTGATCCTGATGTTCATCTGCTACTATGCCCCATCGCTGTTCGGCCTCGAAGTCAGCGCGATTGCAGCTGCCGCCGTGGCACTGACCATCAATTCCAGCGCGTTTCTCGGCGCCATATGGGAAAGCGCGCTTCGGGCCATTCCGAAGGCGCAGTGGGAAAGTGCGGATGCCTTGGCACTGCACCCCTACAAGGTCCTTCGCTACGTGATTGCACCGCAGGCCATCCGGCTGGCAATGCCCTCGACCGTCGGCTTTCTGGTGCAGATTATCAAACAAACCTCGATCGCCTCCATCATCGGCTTCGTCGAGATTACCCGTGCCGGCCAGCTCGTCAGCAATGCGACATTCGAGCCACTGAAGTCCTTCCTGGCCGTAGCCGCCTTTTATTTTGCTGTGTGTTTCCCGCTCACCCAGCTCAGCCTCTGGCTCGAGAGCCGCGCCGCAAAGCGTGGAGCTCGTGCCTAGGCAATATCATCATCAACGACACGAAGAAGGTCGCTGATCATAGCCGGAACCCAAAACTGAGAGGATACAACATGCGCCTGAAATCCCTATTCATGCCCCTGATCGGTCTCGCCATCGCTCTGGGCGCCACTGCGGCCTCCGCCGCCTCTCTTGACGAAATCATCGCCCGCAAGAAAGTCCTGATCGGCGTTGATCTCTCGGTCCCGCCCTTCGGCATCACGAACGCCGAAATGCAGCCTGATGGTCTCGACGTCGATGTCGCCAAGCTGCTCGCCAAGGATCTCGGCGTCCAGCTGGAACTCGTGCCGGTCACCGGCCAGAGCCGCATCCCGTCGCTCCAGACAGGCAAGGTCGACTTTGTCGTCGCGAGCTTCGGCATCTATACCGAGCGCGCGCTGTCGGTCGCTTTCTCGAACCCCTATGGCGGCCACAAGTCGGTCATCATCGCGCCGAAGGGCACCGAGATCAAAAGCCTGGAGGACCTGAAAGGCAAGAAAGTTGGCGTGCCGCGCGGAACCGCGCATGAGAAGGTGCTATCGGCGGCGAACATTCCCGGAATGGAGCTGGTCCGCTTTG
This sequence comes from Rhizobium sp. Rhizsp42, assembly GCF_047304155.1. NCBI lineage: Bacteria > Pseudomonadati > Pseudomonadota > Alphaproteobacteria > Hyphomicrobiales > Rhizobiaceae > Rhizobium > Rhizobium sp. Rhizsp42. The sequence continues at coordinate 39,941 of NZ_JBGLYS010000042.1, forward strand.
ACGATGACAGCACGACGCTGAACGCGCTGGTCGCCGGTCAGGTGGATGCCATCGGGACCGTGAACTATATCGGCGCGCAGCTTCAGCAGCGCTATCCCGACAAGTTCGAGGAAAAGACGACCTATCTGCAGAGCTTCTATGGTGTGGGTCTGCGCCGTGGCGATCCGGATCTCCTCCACTGGCTGAACACGGTTCTCTTCGTCCACAAGCAGAGCGGCGAGCTCGGCCAAATCTACGAAAAGTGGATGAAGACGCCGATGCCCGAACTGCCATCCTTCTAAGCCTAATGGTCGCAGGGGGCAGCATAGGTCGCTGCCCCGGCATTCCCATCGTGAGGTGAACATGTCTGTCGTAATCGCAAATGATATCCGCAAGAGCTTTGGCCCGCTCGAAGTGCTCAAGGGCGTGTCCTTGAAAGTCGAGGCAGGTGAGGTTATTGCACTGATCGGGCGGAGCGGCTCGGGGAAGAGCACGTTCCTGCGTTGTCTCAACGGATTGGAAACGGTCGATAGCGGCCATATCCAGATCGCTGGTCACGCCATGTCGCGCAAGCCAGCGGCCTTGCGGGAGCTCCGGCGCGACGTCGGCATCGTTTTCCAGAGCTATAATCTCTTCCCGCATCTGACAGCAGGCGAAAACATCATGCTCGCCCCCGTGCAGGTGAAAGGCGAGGCCAAGGCCGCCGCGCGGGACGAAGCGCAGCGTTGCCTGTCCATGGTCGGGCTAGGCGATCGCTTCGATGCCTATCCGGACATGCTTTCGGGCGGCCAGCAGCAGCGCGTTGCAATTGCCCGCTCTCTTGCCATGCGCCCCAAGGTCCTGCTGTTCGACGAGGTGACTTCGGCTCTCGATCCGGAGCTGACCGGTGAGGTGCTTGCCGTCATCGAGGATCTCGCTCGCCAGGGCATGACCATGCTGCTCGTGACCCACGAAATGGGTTTCGCGCGCCGGGTCGCAAACCGGACAATTTTCATGAAGGACGGCATCATCCACGAAGAGGGGCCGTCCGCCGAATTTTTCACAAGTCCCAGAACGCCCGAGCTGCAAGCCTTTCTCAGATCAGAGATCGGCTGACCGCCACGTAACTCGTTTTGGCTATCACATTGAGCCCCCGGTCGGGAGGAGAGGAAAAGCTTTGTCGAAAAAACGAAAAATCGCACTGATCGGTTGCGGCGTCATGGGTCACGCAATCGGCTCACGTCTCCTGAAAACCGGCCATACCGTCGTTGCCTTTGACGTGGATTCGGTCAAGGTGGAGCAGATGACCGCCCAGGGCGCGGAGGCAGCATCTACCGCATCCGACGCCGCGTCGCGGTCCGACGCCGTCGTTCTCAGCCTCAACTCCGCAACGATCGTCCGCGAAGCGGTGTTCGGTTCCACCGGCGTCGTCAAAGGTGCCGCGGCCGGGACCGTGGTAATCGACATGTCATCGATCGACCCGATCCTGACCAGGCAATTCAATGCAGACGCCGCGGTGCTCGGCCTAAGGTGGCTTGATTGCCCGCTCTCCGGCGGGGCGCCAAAAGCTTACGAAGGCAAGCTCACGGTGATGGCCGGTGGTAGCCCCACCGACTTTACCGAGGCGAAGCTGATCCTTGATGACCTGTGCCAGAACCTGACCCTGATGGGCCCGAGCGGGGCTGGGCAGACGACCAAGCTTATCAATCAGGTCCTGTGCGCGCTCAATTTCGTCGCCGTGGCGGAAGCGACCAAGCTGGCAATCGATTCCGGTGTCGATGCGCAGCGGATCCCCGCGGCGCTGAGTGGTGGCCGCGCCGACAGCGCGATCCTGCGGGAGTTCATGGGCAAGATGGCGCGCAACGACTACTCGCCGACCGGCCGCATCGACAACATGGTCAAGGATCTCTCCGCCGCGCAGTCACTAGCCATCCACACCGGCACGGCAATGCCCATGACATCGCTCTGCATGGAGATCCATCGGCTGATGGTCTCAGCGGGCCTCGGTGCGGCGGACAATGCCGCCCTGATGAAGTTTTACGATGGCCCGAAGGCCTGACGAGGAGGAATGACATGCTGATCCGCTACGCAGAATTCGTTGGAACGATCAAGGCTGGCAAGGAGGACGAATTCCACAGTTTCGTGGAGAAAACGCTGACGCCACTATGGACAAAATTTGACGGTGCGGTGAGCGTTTCCGTCTGCCGCGAGCTCGAACGCGACGAGGGTGCGCCCTCCACGCCTCTCATTCTTGCCATCACCTATCCGGACCACGCAGCGCTTGAGCGCGCCATGGCCTGCGACGCACGCTTCCAGTCGCGCGAACAGACACGGCACCTGCTGACCATGTTCGACGGCAAGGTCTATCACCGCGTTACGAGTGCCGCGATCCACGATCTCTCGGCACAGGGGTAAGCGCAATGACGTTCCCGCTTTTCGACCTTGCCGGTCTGCGAGCGCTCGTCACGGGCTCGTCGCAGGGGATCGGGTTCGCGCTTGCGCGCGGGCTTGCCGAGCACGGCGCCGAGGTCGTGCTCAACGGTCGGAATCAGCGCAAGCTTGATGTCGCAGTCCGCGAACTGGCAGACATCGGCGTCCGGGTTTCGGCCAGCGATTTCGATGTGACGGATGCCGACGCGGTCAAGCGCGGCGTCGACGCGATCGAAGGCAGCACCGGCCCGATCGATATTTTGATCAACAATGCCGGCATGCAGTTTCGCGGTCCATTGGAGGAGTTCCCGGTGGATCGCTGGGAGGGGTTGTTGAAGACCAATATCTCCAGTGCCTTCTACGTCGGGCAGGCGGTTGCCCGGCACATGATTGGCCGCGGCCGCGGCAAAATCGTCAACATCGCCTCGGTACAGAGCGAACTCGCTCGCCCCGGGATCGCGCCCTATACGGCAACCAAGGGCGCTGTGAAAAATCTGACCCGTGGCATGGCGACGGATTGGGCAAAATACGGTCTGCAAATCAACGCATTGGCGCCCGGCTATTTCAGCACGCCGCTTAATCAGGCGCTGGTCGACAATCCCGAGTTCACGGCGTGGTTGGAGAAACGCACGCCAGCCGGTCGCTGGGGCAATGTCGAGGAACTGGTCGGCGCAGCCGTTTTCCTGTCGTCCCGAGCATCATCTTTTGTGAATGGACACACGCTTTATGTCGACGGCGGTATCACAATCAGCCTTTGATCCGGTGGCATTGGTCGGGCCTGTTGTGGTCATGGGCGTCTCGGGCTGCGGTAAAACCTCGGTGGGGGACGGCCTTGCCCGCCGCATCGGCGCCGATTTCATCGAAGGTGACAGTCTTCATCCCGCGGCGAATGTCGAAAAGATGCGGACAGGCTCACCACTGCATGATGCCGATCGCTGGCCCTGGCTCGATGCGCTCGGTCGGGCGCTGGGTGCCGACGGCAATGTCGTCGTCTCCTGTTCGGCGCTGAAGCGGTCATATCGCGATCGGCTTCGGGCGCTGGCCGGCAGGCCTGTGGTCTTCATCTATCTGCATGGCGACCGCGACGTCCTGGCCGCGCGAATGGCGGCCCGCAGTCACGATTACATGCCGCTATCGCTGCTCGACAGCCAGCTCGCGACGCTTGAGCCTCCTCGCGCAGAGGACCGGGTCGTTGCGATCGAGATCAATCAACCGCTGGAGGCGATCGTCTGCTTGGCGCTCGAATATCTGGCGTCGCCAAACTGTCCTTGAGACCGGATACAAAACAAATGGAGGAAACCATGAGCAAGCCGAACATCCTGATGATCGGACCCTATCCGGAATGGGATATGGTCGAATTGGAAGCGCAGTTTGAAGTACACAAGCTTTATGAAGCCCCCGATCGCGAGGCGTTTCTGGCGCAGCGTGGCGCCGATATCCGCGGCATCGCCACGCGCGGCGAGCTTGGCGCCTCGGCCGATCTCATCGGCCAGTTGCCGAAGCTGGAAATAATCTCGGTCTATGGTGTCGGTTACGATGCGGTCAATCTGGATGCGGCTCGCGCCCGGGGTATCCGCGTCACCAACACGCCAGATGTCCTGACGAACGATGTCGCCGATCTCGGCATTGGCATGATGCTGGTGCAGTCGCGTGGCATGATCGGCGCGGAAACCTGGGTCAAGGACGGCAGCTGGACGGCCAAGGGACTCTATCCGCTGAAGCGTCGCGTCTGGGGCCGCAAGGCCGGTGTTCTCGGCCTCGGCCGCATTGGCTGCGAAGTCGCCAAGCGTCTCAAGGGCTTCGACATGGACATCGCCTATAGCGACGTGTCGGCCAAGGATTTCGCCAAGGACATGACCTTCATCGCTGATCCGGTCGAACTGGCAGACCGCTCCGACTTCCTGTTCGTAACGCTCGCCGCCTCCGCCGTGACACGCCATATCGTGTCGAAGCCGGTGATCGAGGCACTTGGTCCGGAAGGCATGTTGATCAATATCTCGAGGGCGTCGAATATCGATGAGGATGCGCTTCTCGACGCGCTCGAAAGCGGCAAGCTTGGCTCGGCCGCACTCGACGTGTTCGAAGGCGAGCCGAAGCTCAACCCGCGTTTTCTGACGCTCGGTAATGTTCTGGTGCAGCCGCATCATGCATCGGGCACGATCGAAACCCGCAGGGCAATGGGCAAGCTGGTGCGCGACAATCTCGCCTGCCACTTTGCCGGCCAGACCCTGCCGACCCCGGTGTTGTAAGGAGATCCCGATGAAAGCCGTCGTCATCCACGCCGCCAAGGATCTTCGGATCGAGGAACGCGAAGCCGAAGCGCTTCAGCCAGGACAGGTCGAGGTCGCCATCGAGGCCGGCGGCATCTGCGGTTCCGACCTGCATTATTACAACCATGGTGGCTTCGGCACGGTGCGCGTACGCGAGCCTATGATCCTTGGCCATGAAGTGGCCGGGACGATCGTCTCTCTTGGCAAGGCGTCGGGCGAAGGCGTCTCCGGTCTTGCTGTCGGCGACCGTGTCGCCGTGTCGCCATCTCGGCCCTGCAATGCCTGCGACTATTGCCTCAAGGGCCAGCAGAACCATTGCCTGAACATGCGTTTCTATGGCTCGGCCATGCCAATGCCGCACATCCAGGGCGCGTTCCGGCAACGTCTGGTGGCCGAAGCCTATCAGTGCCACAAGGTGGCCGAGGGCGTCTCGATCAACGAGGCGGCGATGGCCGAGCCCTTCGCGGTCACTCTGCATGGCGTCAACCGTGCCGGTCCCTTGACCGACAAGCGGGTTCTGGTGACAGGCTGCGGGCCGATCGGTGCGCTCGCGATCATCGCGGCGCGCGCCCACGGCGCCCGCGAAATCGTCGCCACAGACGTGATGGACACGGTTCTCAACAAGGCGCTGGAGATCGGTGCCGACCGCGTGATCAATGTCGCTGACAATCCGGACGAACTGTCGGCCTATTCGGCCAACAAGGGCTATTTCGACGTGCAGTTCGAAGCGTCGGGTAATGAGCGCGCGGTACGCTCAGGCCTCGAAGCACTTCGGCCGCGTTCCACTCTCGTCCAACTCGGCCTTGGCGGCGATGTTTCCATTCCGCAGAACATGGTCGTCTCAAAGGAAATAGAGATGAAGGGAACGTTCCGCTTTCATGAGGAATTCGGGCTGGCCGTCGCGCTGATCAACAAGCGCCGTGTCGACCTGAGGCCGCTTCTGACCGGAACCTTCCCGCTGGAGGATGCAATTGCCGCATTCGAAACCGCCGGCGACCGAAACAAGTCGATGAAAGTTCAGCTGTCCTTCTGACATCCAGGTAGCGGGAACCGCACATTGACGTCTCGCTCCTTGCCGCGGCCGACCTTGTCGATCGCCGTGCGCATGTTGTCGTAGATACCGCGGCCGGGAATGTCGTCAAACACGCGAAATGCATGATTGTGGGCATCGAACAGCATCTCATGCGTCTGAAGGAGATAGGCCCGAATAATGAAGACGCGGCTACCGTCGCGTCATTTGTTCCTCTCGCATCGTGCTGCTCCTGGTTGCCTATCCGCTCTTTACGGCTGCACATGGATCGATCCCCGGTGTAATTTTGCTTAGCAGCTTGGTCCCGTTCCTTGCGATGATCAGTGGTGGGGCGAGTTTTGGCGCGATTGCGGGTGCGCTTCCTGCTTGGCGACAGGCCGGGCGCGGGCAACACGGCAAGTGATACCGACGTCCTCTAGCGCGTGTCGTCTGTGAGCCGGCCGGTGCCAATCACGGGGCATTCGAACGCTTCATGGCCACCGGTGGCCCGTCGTTTCCAAGGTCAATCCGCGTCAGGCGCGACGGCTTGCCGAGGCGATTGGAAAACTGGCGGAGACCGTCAACTTGTTAGGCGCGCACAGCGGGCGACCGTCGCGGAAGCAGTTAATTACCTCGCTAGGTGGGAAGCTAGCGACGTTATCGCACGCGCGATCCCGTCGGCGGCGACACAAGCGCCTGAGCGGGCCACGAGTGCGCAAATATATGGTTCGCGGGTTCGGGATCCGTGCTGGCAGACAAACCGCCAGCACGAAAGTCAATTCAGGCAGCTGTTTCTTCGTCCATGGCCGCTGACAATAGCTTGTCGCGTTCGCGTAGTCCTTTATTGAAAAGCCTCGCGACTTTCACCATCAGGGCCCCGATCGCGGCCGGGTCCGCGTCGACACCTTTCGCACGCGCGACCTCCCTTACCACACCGGCGCATAGACGTGAATCTTCCTTCGAAACTGGCGCTATCATTCTTGTCCCCTTGGTCTAGCCCGCCCCGAGCGGGGCGGGCCTGCTTGGTTGCCTAGAAATCCATGCCAGCGGCGGCCGGCAGAGCAGGAGCGGTATCCTTCCTAGGCTTTTCAGCGATCATCGCTTCCGTCGTCAC